>DAIUEK010000241.1:0-4046 GCA_036845165.1 Vicinamibacterales bacterium
CTCTAGGACAGCAGGGCAGCGACGGTGAGCGTCACGAGCGCGGCGGCGACGGTGTTGATGAAGTTCAGCATGTCGTTGTTGAGAATGCCCGGCGCCTCGAGCGTCGCCCCGAGCCAGCTTTCGAGCAGCGAGCCCGCCGTCGCGCCAATCACGATCGCCCACAGCCAGGCGAGTGGCACCAGGCCGAGCGCCACGGCCGCCGCCCCGAGACCCAGCGCGCCGGCGACGCCCGCGACGGTGCCTTCGAGAGACATCGCGCCCGACGTCCCGGGCGGCACGTGCTTCAGCGACGTCACAGACCACGTCCGTCGTCCCCAGGCCTTGCCGATCTCGCTCGCGATTGTATCGCTGGCGCCTGCCGTGAGCGCCGCGGCAAACGCGAGACGCGCCGCATCGCCGGAGTTTCCGACGAGGGCGATCGCCGCCGCGATCGCCGCGCTTCCGGTGTTCGCGATGGCGTTGCCGGCGCCGCGCCGGCCGCCGCGCTCCTCGGCGATGCCGAGCAGCACCTTCCGCTCGAGGCCGAGCCTCGACGCGATCGACGCGGCCACGAACGTGATCAGGAGGAGCATCCAGCCTTGCCAGCCGAGACTGACGAATATCGTGACGCCAATCAGCGCCCCCGCCGTCGCGCCTGACACCGACACGGTGCGCGCGCGGTGGCCGGCCCACGCGACGAGAACGTTGAGCGCGAGGGCGGCCGGCAGGCGCCCGGCCGCCAGGGTCGTCGCGCCAGGCAGGTGCGCGAGCGAGGCCAGCGACGCCAGCCACATCACGGCGCCGGCCGTCGCGGCGACCGACAGATTGTCGTCGAGCCGGATCGGGATCGTTTCCACGAACGCGGCGGCGACGGCCGCGAGGATCGGCGCCGCGATCGTGAACGCCATCGCGGGAGCAGGAACGACGGCGGGGCGGCACCACCACGCGAGGAACACACCGGCGGCGCCCCCCCCGATCGCGAACGCCGCGCTGCCGCCGAGGGTCTTGTCCCGGTTCCACGGCCACCGCGGCCCGCCGAGCGCGCGTCCCGCGAGTGTCGCGATGCCGTCCCCAATCGCCAGGATACCCCACGCCGCAGCCGCGATGTCGAGTCGCCTCGGGAAGGTGAGGAGCAGGAGGAGCACCGCGAGCGGATACCAGACGATGCCGTGCACGCCGCGCTCGCGATCGCCGGGGCGGTACAGGTTGACGCCGATGCGCGGAAGGATCAGTAGGTTGAAGGCGAGCGCCGTCACCGCGAGCGCCACGGCCTGCCACCAGGGGATCCATCGCAGCAGCAGCGCGACCGCTCCCATCGACATGTGGACGCCCTGCCGCGCCGTCTCGGAGTAGTCCGCCTTCGCCGCTCCGCGGCTTCGGCGAGGCAGGCGAGCGGACCCGTTCATAGGGATGGATTGGCGCCGGGCGCCGGCGTGCGGCGCCAGTAGTCGAGCAGATCGGCGAGCGTCTGCTCGATCGGAATGACGGGGGTCCACCCGGTATCGGCGGTCAGGCGGGCGTGGCTGCCGAGGATGATGGGATTGTCGCTGGGGCGCAGCCGCGCAGGATCCACTTCGACGCGGACGCGCGCGCGCGCCTGCGACAGAAGGATGTCGAGCAGCTCCCGCATGCTGTACGCGCGGCCGCTGCAGACGTTGTACGGACGGCGAGGCTGGCCGCTCTCGGCGAGCGCCTGATAGGCGCGCACCGTGTCACGCACGTCGGTGATGTCCCGCCGGGCGTCGAGGTTGCCCACGTGCAGCACCGGCGCTCGTCGTCCGGCTTCGATGTCCGCGATCTGCTGCGCGAACGCGGACGTCGCGTAGGACGGCGACTGCCTCGGCCCCGCGTGATTGAACGGGCGCGCCAGCAGCGACGGCAGCGGCGAGGCGGCCGCCGTCAGCTCCTGCGCGAGCTTGCTGATGCCATAGGTGTGCGTGGGGCCGATCGGGTGATCCTCGTCGATCGCCTCGTCTCCGGGCCGATAGACGAGCGCGGACCCGACCAGCACGACACGGCTCCGAAGGCCGAGTTCCCGCAACGCTTCCAGCAGGATGTGCGTGCCGAGGACGTTGACCTTCAGGACCAGGGCGGGAGCATGCCAGGAGGCGCGGACGTCGGCGATGCCCGCACAGTGATAAATGACGGACGGGCGCGCGGCGTCGAGGGCATGGCGCACGGCCGCGCGGTCGAGCAAATCGACCGCCGCCCAGGTGACCGACGCGTCAACCCCGCGGGGCAGGCCGCGGTGCGCCCACGCGTGCACGTGGCCGCCGTGCGCCCCCTGAGCAATGAGCCGCTCGAGCAGATGACCGCCCGCGAATCCCGTCGCGCCGGTGATGAGCGGAAAACCAGGCACGGCACGTGTCAGGAGCGGTGGCCGTACTGGCCCTGGTAGTAGGTGCGGAACGCCGGGTCCTCATCCTTGATCGGCCGCCACCACCGTTCGTTCTCGCGGTACCACGCGACGGTCTCCGCGAGGCCCTGCTCGAACTTCGCCCGCGGCGTCCAGCCGAGCGATGCGAGCTTCGAGGTGTCCAGCGAGTAGCGCCGGTCGTGCCCCTGGCGGTCGGCGACCGGTGTGATGAGCGACACCGGCTTTCCGACCAGCTCGAGGATCCGGTGCGTGAGATCGACGTTCTTCACCTGGTTGCCGCCGCCGATGTTGTAGACCTCGCCGGAGACCCCGCGGTCAATCAGGAGATCGACGCCGCGGCAGTGATCGTCGACGTGCAGCCAGTCACGCTCGTTCTGCCCGTCGCCATACAGCGGTACCGGGATGTCGTCGATCAGATTCGTGATGAAGAGCGGAATGAGCTTCTCGGGAAACTGGTTCCGGCCGTAGTTGTTCGACGCGCGGGTGATGACGACCGGCACGTTGTAGGTCGCCCAATAGCTGTAAGCGAGCCGGTCCGCCCCCGCCTTGCTCGCGGAGTACGGGTTGCGCGGGCGCAGCTCGTCGGTCTCGCGGCTCGATCCTTCCGGCACGCTGCCGTACACCTCGTCGGTCGAAATCTGCACGAAGCGTCGCAGCGTCGTGTTCTGGCGCGCCGCTTCCAGGAGCACGAACGTTCCGTAGACGTCCGTCGTGATGAAGTCCCCGGCATTCGCGATGGAGCGGTCCACGTGGGTCTCGGCCGCGAAGTGCACGACGATCTCCGACTCCGCGACGAGCGGCGCGGCGACCGCCGCGTCGGCGACGTCTCCCTTGACGAACCGGTGGCGCGGATGGTCCTTCACGCTCTCGAGGTTTTCGAGCCGCCCCGCGTAGGTGAGCTTGTCGAGCGTCGTCACGCGCCAGTCCTGGTGCGCCGCGAGCGCGTGGCGGACGAAGTTGGATCCGATGAAACCGGCCCCGCCCGTCACGAGCACGTTAACCATCCTTGCGGCTCCAGTCGTACGGCAGCGTGCCATGGGGATCGAGCCGGTATTCGTCCGGGTCCGCGTACCGATACGGTTCCGTCGTCACGTTCACGACCAGCGACGGCTCCGTGCTGATGCACTTCCAGCCGTGGTACACGAGGTTCGGCACCTGCACCAGCAGCGGGTTCTGGCTGCCGATAAAGAACTCGTTGACCGCGCCGTTGGTCGGCGAGTGCTCGCGCGTGTCGATCAGCACCAGTTTCACCATGCCGGCGACGCAGGCGAAATGGTCGACCTGCTCCTTGTGGTAGTGCCAGGCTTTGACGACGCCGGGATACGTGGCCGAGACGTAGACCTGGCCGAACTTCGAGAACAGGTCCGGCTCGTCGGCGCGCAGGATCTCCATCAGCCAGCCGCGCTCGTCGGGCATGACGCGGAGCTTCTTGGTGCGCACGTCGTGGATCGGCACCTTTGAGGCGAGTGCAAACTTGGCGGGTGCAGTCATAATTTACCTCCGCTCGATGGGACCCCTTTAACATTCCCCATCTCGCTGCGCGCTCCAGCCTTCGCTCGCTGACAGCGCCGAGCTTCGGCCAGGCCAGCGCGCCTCCCTGTCCCGCCGAAGCGTGGCCTGCCACGCGGAGGCGGACGGCCCTCGCTTGCGGCCGCGGGCGCGTCTGTTACCTCCGCTCGATGGGGCCCCT
>DAIUEK010000242.1:0-4025 GCA_036845165.1 Vicinamibacterales bacterium
GCTCGAGCACGACGTGCCGGCGCTCCAGACGTTTGGCGAACTCCAGGAGCCGGCGCCGGCCTGATCCTGTCAGACGGCCGTCGTGGCCATAGATGGGTTCGTTCCAGTGCGCCCAGACGCGCACCAGCGAAATGTGCCAGGCGGCGAGCGCGTCGAGATCGCGATCGGACGGCGCCGTCGTCCCCACCGCGTCGAACAGGCTGACGCCAAGCAGAAAGCGCGATTGGCCGTTCACCTGCACGCTGTCGCCCCTGACGCTCAGCCCGACAGACTGCGCTGTCCCCGCCGCCGCCGAGAGCACCAGCAACGCCACGCAGCACGCGTTTCTCATCCTGCTGACGATAGTACGCCGAGCAGACGTCCAGCGGGAAGCAGCTGGCGGCTGGCAGCGGGCCGTCTCGAGCCTCGCCTGCGTCGCTCTTACGGCTTGAGACTCGGGTCTCGAGGCTCTGGCCTCGAGCGAGCGCGCCGAAATTGACGATACTCCCGTGGCGGGTTAACATTGACGATTCCACATGTCATCGAGAACCTTCGCCCTGAGATATATCGGGAAAGCGGCTCTGGGTGTGCCCCGCGACCTGGTCAAGACGGCCGTCGCCGCGGTCAAGCCCATCCGGCCGACCGTTCTGATCTACAACTGCACCTTCGTCTGCGATGCCCGCTGCCAGATGTGCAACAACTGGAAGCGCGGCGACCGCAAGGCGGAGATGAGCTTCGCGCGCCTCGAGCAGGCGATGGACCATCCGTTCTGGCATGCCATCGAGAACCTGAATATCTCGGGCGGTGAGCCAACCACGCGAAACGACCTGCCGGACCTCGTCGAGATGTTCGTGAAGCGGCTGCCCCGCCTGCGCAAGGTCGGCATCAACACCACCGGTCTGACGCCGCATCGCGCCATCCCGCAGCTCACGCGCATCGTCCGCCACTGCGCCGAGCGGAACATCCTCTTCAGCGCGCGCGTGTCGCTCGACGGCATCGGCGAGATCCACGACCAGGTGCGCCAGGTGAAGCGCGGTTTCGACAAGGCATCGGAGACGATCACGGCGATGTCGGCGCTCGCCGACGAGGTGCCGCAGTTCCAGTTCGGCCTGGCCGCCACCATCTTCGCGACCAACATGAAGGACGCGAAGAACCTGCTGACGTGGGCGCGCGCGAAGAAGCTGGATATCGTCTTCAACATGCTGCGCTTCACCGACGCGATGCTCGGCAACAGCGAGCTCCAGGAGCAGATTGGCCTCGGTTCCGAGGAAGAGGAGTTCATGCGCCGGTTCTACCTGGAGCGCGTGCAGGAGGAGTCGGTCTTCAGCGGGCAGACGTTCATGTACCTGCACTATGCGGACATGATCGCCAACGGCTACAAGCGGACGATGCCCTGTCCGTTCCAGTCTCAGGGCCTGCTCCTGAACCCGAACGGCGAGTTGTTCTACTGCGAGAACTCGAAGGAGATCGGCAATCTTGCCGTCGAAGACCCGGCGGACGTCTACTTCAAGGCCGAGAACATCGCGTATCGCTCGACCTTCAAGGACACGATCTGCACCAACTGCCTCAGCCCCTGCCAGGTCAACGTGGGCGCGATGAAGCAGTTCGTCCCGTACGCGAAGTTCCTGTGGCGCGCGTATCGCGTCAAGCGTCACCCCGAGCAGCACCGCGAGACGCTGCCGAACGTGCCGTGAAGCGACCGAGTCTCGGCACGCTCCTGCGGATCCTGGTCGCCGTCGCCCTGACAGGACTCCTGCTCTGGAAGGCCCACCCGGGCAAGGTCTGGGAGGCGTCGGTTCACGCCGATCTCCCCTGTATCGGTATCGCGGTCGCGCTGACCTTCCTCGACCGGGCGCTGATGGCGTACCGGTGGCTCGTGCTGCTCCGTCCTCTGGCATCGGCCTCGCACGTCTCGCTCGGCCCCATCATGCGGATCTTCTTCGTCAGCACGTTTGTGGGCACGTTCCTCCCGGCGAGCATCGGCGGCGACGCGGTTCGGGCGTACAGCCTGGCCAGGCACGATGTTCCCGCCTCGACCGCGGTGGCATCCGTGTTCATGGATCGCATGCTGGGGGTCTTGTCAGTGCTGATGCTGGGAGCCGCCGGACTGGTCTTCGCTCGAGACCTCGCCACACATCCCGCCGTCCTCACGGCGCTGGCGGTCACGCTCGTCATCTGCGCCGGCACGGCCCTCGTCGTCTTCAGCCGGGGCATGGCGGACCTTGCGCGCCGCGTGTTGCGCGTCATCCCGTCCCCTGCCATTCGTCGAATCGGGGATTCGCTGCTGAGCGCGGTCCGGAGCTACGCGACGTCGCATCGCGAGTTGCTGAACGTCCTGGTCGGATCCCTTGGAGTGCAGGTCTTGAGAGTGGTGCAGGCGTACTATCTCGGCCGGGCGCTGGGGATCGATGCGCCGCTGTCGATCTATTTCGCCTTCGTCCCGCTGATTCTGCTGGTGATGCTCCTGCCCGTGACCGTGAACGGCATCGGCACGAGTCAGGCGGCCTTCGTGTGGCTGTTCTCACGCGCCGGCGTCGGTGACCCGCAGGCTTTCGCGCTGTCGGTGCTGTTCGTCGCCCTGGGGGTAGTCGGCAACCTCCCAGGTGCGCTGCTCTACGTGAAGAGCGGGCTGGATCCGGCACGAGCGGCCTCCGGCGACCAAGCCGTGCGCGGCTGACGCAGCAATGAGTAAATCAATCACAGAAAGCATCGCTTTTCAAGTAAGTATTCAGGGCGTCTTCGCCGGGATGGCGGTCCCCGAGTACAGTTCGACCCGCTCGAGAGTCATGCGCACGCCGTCATTCACATAGAAGCGGTACTCCAGCGCGTCCACGCCCTCGTCCGGCACCGTGAAATCGATCGAGGTCAGCAGGTGGTCCGTCGGGGCGGCGGGAACGGCGACCGGGTGCCGCGCCACGCGTCGCTCGGGACCGTACCAGACCTCCACATAGCCGAGCGTCGCGCCCGGCGCCGAATCCACGGTGCCGACCCAGCGGGCGCGGTACATGCCCTTGGCGACCGGAATCGCCGGTCCGAACTGCAGATAGCCGGCGCGTCCGCTCGCGCGGATGGCGCCGGCAACCGGATCGCGATCGCCCACATCGGTGATGAAGCGCTCGTTGTCGGCGCGGATCGAGAGGTTGAGCGCGCGGCGCTTCAGGACCTGCTCGTGCAGGTTCCGATAGCGGCCGACGTTCAGCGTCGCGATGTCGCGGAAGCGCGCAGCGCTCAGCAGCGGACCGCGCGTCACGTTGCGCAGCTTGTCGTAGTAGTCGTGCAGGAGCGGGTCGGTGAGCCGGTTCTCGTTCCGAGCCACCGACTCGAGGTAGCCGTCCGGCAGGTCGCGGAAGTAGTGGCCGGCGTAGAACTCGAAGAAGAGCCGCGGGGAGACCGGGAGCCTCGCCAGCAGCGGATCGGAGAGCGCGTTCCGGTCGACGAGGAACTTCTCGGGCCCAGCGTAGAGCCCGTAGAGGCCGATGCTGCCCTGGACTGTGACTTTCTCCGGGCCGTTCCTGAAGCTGGTGCCTTCGCGGACCCACACGGAGTCGGGGAGCTGGCGGAACGGGCTGAAGAAGAGGACGTTCGTGCCCTGGTGAGAGTGGCCGCGCTCGTCCTTGATGCCGTTCTGCGTCCGCCAGGGCCACGCCGCGTCGTAGCGCGACGTGGTCTTGATCGGCACGATCGGCATCACCACGTTGTAGGCGACCAGCGCGACGAGCGCCCACGGCGCGCCGATTGTCGCGATGTCTGGCGCGACGGCCATCGCCGCGACCATGAAGGGCATGGCGAAGAAGCGGCCGCTCATGAAGTCGCCACCCACCGAGACCGTGTAGGCGACGTAGAGCGCCGCCGAGAGGGCGGCGCGGCGCGCGGCGCCGCCGCCGCGCACGGCGACGAGCAGCGACAGCGCGATGGTGCCCAGCGTCAGCGGGTCGTGGCTCGCGCTGTTGAGCACGTACGCGAAGCCCTGCCGGTACATCAGGAACTTCGGGATGCCGTTGGCCACCTTCGCGTAGTACGTGTTCGGCAGCGGGAACCCGTAGTAG
>DAIUEK010000243.1:0-4021 GCA_036845165.1 Vicinamibacterales bacterium
GAAGGCGCTCTTCTATACCGCCAGCAACGTGTCGTCGGTCGTGCAGTTCGGCGGGGTCGGCGCGCTCGAAGGATCGCAGGCGCGCGTGGCGGAATTCCGCGACGAGCTCAAGGTGCGGCGGGATCTCTTCTACGCCGGCCTCCGCGAGCACGCCGCCGGCGTCTTCACGGGCGAGCCGCCGAAGGGGGCGTTCTACGCGTTTGTCCGCATCAACCCGGACTGGATCCCCCCGTCCGGGAAGCGCGGCGAGTCGCTGTCATGGGCGATGACGGAGTACTTGATCTCTGAAGGACGCATCGGCTGTGTGCCGGGCGTGGACTTCGGCGCGCACGGCGAGGGTTATCTTCGCTTCTGCTTTGCCCGGGATCGTCAAGAACTCACCGGGGCGCTTCAATCCATGGGCGCCCTGTTCGCGCACTCAGCACTCAGGACTCAGCACTGAGCACTTGGCACTTGGCACTTGGCACTTGGCACCTATTTGACGTGCCGTCCGCCGTCGACGCGGATGGTTTCACCGGTGACGAAGTCGGTCTCGAGGAGGAACATCACGGCGCGAACGATGGCGCCGGGACCGCCCCAGCGACCGAGAGGGGTGGCGGCTTCCACCGAGCGCCGTTCTTCCTCGGTAGTCCCCGACGGCGCGACGATCGGGCCGGGTGCGATGGCGTTGACCAGGATGTTGTCGCCGGCGAGCTCCAGTGCGAGCGCCTCGGTCAACGCGATCGCGCCGGCCTTGGCGACGTAGTAGGACAGGTATCCCGGATAACGCGGGCGGCCGCTCGCGGCCACCCAGTCGGCGAAGTTGATGATGCGTCCGCCTCCCTGCTTCCGCATGTGCGGCACCGCCGCCCTGGCGCATAAAAAAGAGGCCCGGAGATCGACATTCATGACGGCATTCCAGACATGCTCGTCGGTCTCGTCGAAGGGGACGACCGAGTACACGGACGCCATGTTGATCAGGACGTCGAGCCGCCCGAACGCGGCGGCCGCACCCTCGACCAGCGACCGACAGTCGTCAGGATTGCCGAGATCTGCTCTGGCGATGTGCGCCCGGCGGCCGGCGCTGGTGATATCGGCCGCAGCGCTTTCGGCTTCCGCGCGTGACCTGTTGTAGGAAAGGGCCACGTCCATGCCGGCCGCGGCAAGCACGCCCGCGACGGCCGCGCCGATGCGCTTTCCGCCGGTGATGAGCGCGGCCCCTCCGGAGAGCTGCATGGTCAGACTTCGATCTTCCCGACGAGCACGAGGCCGAAACGAAGCGTCCCGCCGGGGACGGGCACCTCCATTATGAGCGCCTTGTGTCCGAGGTCGGTGGTATGGACGGTCAGCGGCGCCTCGGATGCGACGGGCGGATCGAGGCTCCACACCGCCGGATGCGATCCGCCGATGGTCTGCTTCGAGAGATCGATCGTGCCGTCGTGGCCGCGCGGCGCCGCGTCGGTGTCCTGGGCCGCGGGGCACAGCAGCAGGAACTCGCGGAACGGCGAGACGCCGAGGTGATCGCCGTTCGCGGGCTGGACGCCGTAGCGCAGCGTGTAGGCGCCCGCCCTAACCACGCGGCCGCGGATGTCGCGGAGATCCTTGTCGATTTTGACCGCGCCGACCAGCGTGCCTTCCGGCACGTCGTCCCACGCGAGAGTCGAGGACTTCATCGGCAGTTCCTTCACCCACCAGAACGTCAGGGTGTTCGAGGCCAGAGAGGCCTTCACTCCACCCGCAGACAACTTCCCTGAGATAGCGGCGCCGATCTCCGCTGGAATCGCGTCGGCATGTTTGGTCCCGGAGAGTTCCGGCGGGGCCTGAATGATGAAGAAGGCGAGAATCGCGAGCAACATGCTTTTCTAAGCAAAACCAAACGAAGGAATTCGAAGAGAACGGATCCCCCGTTTCCTTCGTTGCTTCGTTTCTAAAATCCGTTGCCGTCGTCGGGGCGACGCCGCCGAGATTGTGCGCGCCGAGGTTCACGTCCCCGGCGACCACCGCGGCTCATTGGACTAGTGCTCACAACAAGTGCGCCCCTCGGCGCACAGCTCGGCGTTCACGGGCATCCCGTCCGGCCCGAAGGACTTCTGGGTGCAGGCGCACCAGAACGCCGTCGCCGCGATGGGGTCGCGGTAGAGCTCCTGCTCCTCCGGGTGCGAGTCCGCGAGGGCGTACATCCCCTTGTGGCGCAGCTTCGCGCAGTGGGAGGGGGTGACGTGACGAGAGGTCAGCGTATTCATGCCCAGTTCCCCTTCATGCCGGCCGCCATCATGATGGCGCGCTTGACCGCGGTGCGCGCGATCTGGACCTTGTACCCGTTCTGCGTCATCGGCTTCGCCCCCTGGATCGCCGCGTCGGCGGCGGCCATGGCGGTCTGCTCGGTGATCGTCTTTCCCACGAGCGCGCGCTCGGCGTTTTGTACGCGCCAGGGAATCGGCGCGACCGCCCCCATCACGATGCGGGCGCCGCGGACGGTCGTGCCGTTCATGTCCAGCACCACGGACGCGGAGGCGAGCGGCCAGTCGTGCGACTGCTTGTAGCGGACCTCGTACGTCGCGCTCTTCGCGCTGCCCGGCGCGGGCAGGACCATGTGCGTCAGCAGCTCGTTCGGCTGCAGGACCGTCTCGCCGAACAGGTTCTTGTCCGGCATGACGAAGTACTGCTCCGCCGCGATCTCGCGCTCGCCGGCGGGACCGACGACCCGGAATTTCGCCCCGAGCGCCGTCGCGGGGACCGCAAGGCTCGACGGGTGGATGATGTGGCACGGCCCGTCGCCGAAGATCGCGTGGTACTGGTTTTCGCCGTCCGCCGCGAAGCAGCGCGAGCCCCCCTTCTTCAGGCAGTCGAACTCCTCGTTGCGGTAGTACCAGCAGCGCGGGCGCTGATTCAGGTTCCCGCCGACCGTGCCGACGTGACGAATCTGCGGCGTGCCGAGTTCGGCCGCCGCGTGGACGAGCGCCGGATACATCCGCGCGACGTCCGCGTGTGTCGCCAGCTCGTCGATCGTGACGGCGGCGCCGATGCGCAGGCCGCCGTCCGCGGTCTTCGCGATCGTCTTGTCGAGATTCTTGACGTTGACGAGCCGATCGGGCTGCGCGACGAAGTCCTTCATCAGCGCGAGCAGGTCCATCCCGCCGGCGAGCGGCAGGAACTTCCCGCGATCCGGCCCGAGCGCGGCGATGGCTTCCTTCTCGTTCGCGGCGTTGACGTAAGCAAAGGGCTTCACTCGGTCCCTCCCGCGCGCTCCTGCTGGAGCGCCGCCAGCACCGTTTCAGGGGTGACGGGCAACTTCCGGATCCTGACGCCGGTCGCGTTTGACACGGCGTTGGCAATCGCGGCGGCCGTCGAAATCACCGGCGGCTCGCCCAGACCGATGACGCCCCGCTCCGGCTGGTCGACGATCGTGATGTCGATGACGGGAATGTCGGATATGCCGGGCACCAGGTACCACTCCATGTTCGGATTCATCATCCGCGCCGTGTTGCGATCGAGAATGCGGTTCTCGTAAAGCGCGAAGCCGAGCCCCATGATGATGCCGCCGTACATCTGGCTTTCCGCCGTCAGCCGGTCGACGATCATCCCGCAGTCCTGCACGGACACGATCTTCTTCACGCGCGTGACGCCGGTCTCGATGTCGACCTCGACGTCGGCGAACTGCACGCCGCTCGTGCCGACGCCCGACAGCCCGAGCTCCCAGGCGCCCGCCGCCTGGATGGGCGAGGTGCCGAGCAGCTTGCAGGCGTCCTTCCACGCAAGGCCCTTCGACGGGTTGTCCTTCACCTGGATCCGTCCGCCTTTCGCGACCAGCGCCTCGGGCGCGACACCCAGCTGCGGCGCCACCTTGGCGAGGAGCTCCTTGAGCGCGTTCTCCGCGGCGACGCGGACCGTCGGCGAGATCGAGCCGACCGTGATGCTGCCGCCGCTGCCCGGCGCGAACGGATAGTTCGTGTCGCCGATCGCCGCCGTCACCGCGTTGAGGGGTAAGCCCATCGTCTCCGCCGTGATCATCGCGACCAGCGTGCGCGTGCCGGTCCCGATG
>DAIUEK010000244.1:0-1158 GCA_036845165.1 Vicinamibacterales bacterium
CAGCGACGTGCTCGAGGACGTCACGCTCAGTAACGGCGGGTATGCGCAGCGCTACGGCGGCCATACGGGCGCCGAAGTGGACTTCCGGTTGAGGGACGGATCGCGCGAGCGGCGCATCTTTCACGTCGCGGTCAGCGGGACCAACGCGTCCGCCGTCGCGGAAGGGCCGATCGGGCGACGCCAACGCGGCTCGTGGCTGATCTCCGGGCGGCAGTCGTACCTCGATCTGATCATCCCTCATCTGACCTATCAGGCCGTCAGCTTCGGATTCGCCGACGCGCAGGCGAAGGTGACCTACGATCTGTCGCCGCGGCAGCGGCTGGACCTGACGGCGCTCGCGGGGCACTCGCGCTTCGAGAACGATCCCGTCGAGCGCGAAATTGATGACTTGCACGTCGGGCTGAACGCGTCGGTCGTTGGCGTGGCGGGATGGCGATTCATGCTGCCGCGCCTGATCCTCTCCCAGCGGCTGCTCGCCGCGGACAACCACTTCCGCAACCAGAACACCGCGAGCGTCGAGCTGGACAACGGCCGCGACCGGCAGCTGGCGTATCGCGCGGACGCCACCGTCAGCGCGAAACCGTCTCTCGAGCTCTCCGCCGGCGGCGTGGCGGAGCGGCGGGACGACAGCCGCGTGCGGCGCCGCCTCTCCGCGAACCGCCTCGCCCTCGTGCAGCTCGACAACTACACGGCCGACGCCCTGCTCGCGGGCGGCTACGCGTCCGTGAAATGGACGCCGTTCTCCCGCCTGACGATTGCCCCCGGCATCCGCGCGGACCGGTGGAGCCTGACGGCGCAATCCACGACGTCACCATGGGTGCAGTCGGAGTGGCGGGCGACCGCGGGATTGAAGGTGCGCGCCGGCGCCGGCCGGTATCAGCAGTTCGCGGACTTCGACACGGTGCTCGGCGTCTCCGGCGGCATCGGCCTCCGGCCGGAACGCGCGGACCAGTACGACATCGGCGTCGAGCAGCGGCTCGGCGGCACCCTGCGAGTCTCCGCGACGCTTTACGATCGCGAGGAGCGCGGCATGCTCCGGCGCCCCGGCGACGAAACCCGGGTCGTCGGCTCCCTCGTCGTCCGCGCGCTGGCGAGCACGCAGTACGAGAACAGGCTGGACGGGTTTGCGCGCGGGGTCGAGCTGATGGTGCAACGCGC
>DAIUEK010000244.1:1258-3988 GCA_036845165.1 Vicinamibacterales bacterium
TCAACGTCACGACCAGGACGGCGACGAAGCCGTTCGATCCGATGCTCCCGATCATCCCGTCAGTGGGGATTTTGATTGAGTTCTAGATCAGATTACGCGCTGTCACGTACGATCTCGCGCAGAGAGAGCGCAGACAAGCAGAGGGCGCTATTTCAAATTCAAAAGAACAAGAATCCGCGCTCTCGGCCCTCCGCGCGCTCTGCGCGAGATCGTCGTGACACGCGACTAACCATAAGGAGCTCTGGGTAGGGTCCAGGGGATATATGGAATGCGAAGCCTGATAAGCGGACTCTCTATCGTCGGGGTGCTGGCGCAGCCGGCGGATCTGAAGACCTCGGTGTCCGCGTGGGTCGACGCGCACCAGTCGCAGATCGTCGGCGAGCTGCTCGACGCGCTGGCCATTCCCAACGTCGCGGCGGACCAGCCGAACATCCGGCGCAACGCCGAGCACCTGCGCGGCCTGCTCACGCGCCACGGCTTCAGGTCCGAGATTCTCGAGACGACCGGCAATCCGCTGGTCTACGGCGCACTCGACGTGGCGGGCGCGACGCGGACCGTCCTCTTCTACTGCCACTACGACGGCCAGCCTGTGGACGCGAAGGCGTGGAAGCAGCCGGATCCGTTCACGCCGGTCCTGCGGCGCGGCCGGATGGAAGAGCAGCCCGCGACGGCCGACCCGAAATCCGTCAGCCGCTACGATCCTGACTTCCGCATCTACGCGCGCTCCGCGTCTGACGACAAGGCGCCGATCGTGGCGCTGCTGGCGGCGGTCGACGCGTTGAAGGCGTCCGGCCTCGCCCCCTCGTCCAACGTGCGCATCATCCTGGACGGCGAGGAAGAGGACAGCTCGCCGAGTCTCGTCCCGGCCATCGCGCGCTACAAGGACAAGCTGCGCGCGGACCTGATGGTCATCCTCGACGGGCCCGTGCATTCCAGCGGACGGCCGACGGTCGTCTACGGCGGGCGCGGCATCGTCACGGTCGACCTCACGGTGTTCGGGCCCCGGAGCGGCGTGCACAGCGGCAACTACGGCAACTGGATCCCGAACCCGGCCATGCGTCTCGCCTCGCTCCTCGCGTCGATGAAAGACGAGGACGGCAGGGTGAGGGTGGCGGGGTACTACGACGCGGTCGCGCCGTTGACGCCTGCGGAGCGCGCCATGCTCGACGCCGTCCCCGAGGACACCGGGCGCATGCTGCGGACGTTCGGCGTCGCGGAACCCGAGAAGGCGTTTCCGAAACTGCAGGACGCGCTCCAGGTCCCGACGCTGAACATCCGTGGCCTGGCCAGCGCCTTTGTCGGGGCCAACGCCAGGACGATCGTGCCGGACCGCGCCACGGCGGCGATCGACATCCGGCTCGTCAAGGAAACGTCTCCGGCGGATCTGATCGCGAAGCTGCGCGCGCACATCGAGCAGCAGGGCTACCATCTCGTCGACCCTTCGACGGAGCTCAGGGCAGGTGCCCCCGATGACGCCACCCGCGCGAAGTATGGCAAGCTCGCGCAACTGACGGTCGTGGGACAGATGATCAACGCGTTCCGGACCTCGACGTCCGATCCGCGGGCGCAGGCCCTCGTCGCCGCGGTCACGACGGCGTTCGGGCAGCCGCCGGTGCAGCTGCGGACGCTCGGCGGCACCGTGCCGATCGCGCCGTTCATCGAGGCGCTCGGCTTCCCCGCGATGCTGGTGCCCACCGTCAACTTCGACAACAACCAGCACGAGGAAAACGAGAACCTCCGCCTCGGCACCTTCTTCGACAGCATCGTCACGATCGCCGCGGTGTTGCGCCAGTGACGCCTCTCCGGATCGACATCAACTGCGACATGGGGGAGTCGTTCGGCCCCTGGCGGATGGGCGCGGACGAGCAGGTCATGCCGCACATCACCTCGGCGAACATCGCGTGCGGCGCGCATGCGGGCGATCCGTCGGTGATGCGGCGGACGGTGCGTCTGGCGCGCGCGGCCGGCGCCGGCGTCGGCGCGCACCCGGGATTTGCGGATCTGCAGGGATTCGGCCGCCGCGAAATGACGGTGGATCCTTCCGAGCTCGAGGACTCCCTCATCGCGCAGATCGGCGCGTTGACGGCGATCGCGACCGCTGAAGGGACGGCGCTTCAGCACGTCAAGGCGCACGGCGCGCTCTACAACATGGCGGCGCGCGACCGTGCCCTCGCCGACGTCATCGCGCGCGCGATCAGGGCGTGCGCGCCGTCGCTCATCCTGTTCGGCCTGCCGAACTCGTCGATGATCGACGCCGGCCGCGCGGCCGGGCTTCGCGTGGCCGCCGAGGGCTTCGCGGATCGCGCCTATGAGCCGGACGGCTCGCTGACGCCGCGCAGCCGTCCCGGCGCGGTCATCCACGATCCGGAGGCGGTCGTCGCCCGCGCAGTACGCATGGCCGGCGAGCGTGTCGTGCTCACGGCCGCCGGGCGCGAGGTCCCGCTCCGCGTGGACACGATCTGCGTCCACGGCGATACGCCGGGCGCGCACGAGCTCACGAAGCGGATCCGCGAGGCGCTCCAGGCCGCCGGCGCGACGGTCGCGCCGATCGGGGGATGGCTGTGAGCTGGTGGCGCGAGGCGGACGTCGACGCGCGACGCGCGCTCGTCGCGGGCATGTTCGGGTGGATGCTCGACGCCTTCGACGTGATGCTCTTCGCGCTCGTGCTGCCGTCCGTCAGCGCGGATCTCAAGTTGACGAAGGCGCAGGGGGGATTCCTGGGCTCGGTGA
>DAIUEK010000245.1:0-3982 GCA_036845165.1 Vicinamibacterales bacterium
CGACAAGACCGCCGGCCACGGCACCCACACGATCGCGGCGATCTGGAAGCAGTACTTGGTGGAGCTACTGCGCGTCAGTGAGCAGTAGCATGTCGGGCTTAGTGCAGAGGGCCTGGACGTAGGGCCGAGGGTCCTGACGCGTGTCGGGCAGGGCGCAGGGGGCCTGGGGACAGGGCCGAGAGTAGCTCGCGGTCTAGGCTTCCGAGCGGAGATGAAGATGACGAAGACGGCGGTGATCGCGCTCGTGGCGGCCGTATTGGTGTCGACGTTCAGCGCCGCGGCGGCTGAAAAGGTCGAGAAGCTGACGTTCGAGTCGGCCGGCCAGAAGCGGACCTACTACCTCTTCATTCCTGAAAAAGCGAACCCTGGTCCGGCGCCCGTGATTCTGCTGCTCCACGGCTCCGGGCACGACGGCAAGTCGCTGATCGATCCGTGGCTGCCGCTGGCCAAGTCCGAGGGGATCGTGCTGGTGGCGCCCAGTGCGTCGGATCCGCAGGCGTGGCGAATTCCGCAGGACGGACCCGACTTCATCCACGAGCTGATGGAGATGGTCCGCATCACCCACGACGTCATCGACCCGCGGCGCATGTACATCTTCGGCCACTCGGCGGGCGCGATTCACGGGCTCGACCTGGGCGTGCTCGAATCGGAGTACTTCGCCGCCGTCGGCGTCCACGCCGGCATCGTCAGCGCGGAGCTGCAGGACCTGCTCGAACGGGCGCCGCGGAAGATTCCGATGGCGATCTGGGTGGGGACCAACGACAATTTCTTTCCGCTCGCCGCCGTCCGCCAGACGCGGGACGCGTTGAACGCCCATGGGTTCAACGCCCAATTGACTGAAATCAAGAACCACACGCACGATTACTACAGCTCGTCCGCCGACATCAACAAGCAGGTGTGGGCCTTCCTGCAGCAGCACACACTCGCCGCCGATCCGCGTTTTCAGTCGTATGACGTGAAGAAGTAGGGCCGTCTTGAGATAGATTGTTCGGCGACGCTGGAGGTTTCTGATGCGACGCCAGACTGTGTTTGCGCTTGCTTCCCTCATCGCGCTCTCGCTGGCCATCGCGGCGGCGCAATCGACACCTCCGCGGCAGGCCGCGCCGGCTCGTCCGCCGATGGCCGCCCCGATGGCCAGCGTCGATCCCGCGCTGTTCAAGGGACTCAAGTATCGGCTCGTGGGCCCATCCCGCGGAGGGCGCGTGACGACGGTGACGGGCGTGCCGTCGCAGCCGCGGACCTTTTATATGGGCGTCGCCAGCGGCGGGCTCTTCAAGACGACGGACGGGGGCACGACGTGGGTGCCCATGACGGACGGCCAGGTGCCGCTCGGCTCGACGGGCGCGGTCGCCGTCGCCGACTCCGATCCCGACGTCGTGTATCTCGGCACCGGGTCCGACGACGTGCGCAGCAACGTGTCGACCGGACGGGGGATCTACAAGTCCACCGACGCCGGCAAGACCTGGAAGTTCGCAGGGCTTGGGAGCACCGGCCAGATCGGCGGCGTGCGCATTCATCCGGGCGATCCCAACACGGCGTGGGTCGCGGCGCAGGGGGACGCGTTCAAGGACAATCCCGAGCGCGGCATCTTCAAGACGACCGACGGCGGCGCCACCTGGCGCAAGGTCCTCTTCGTGTCCGACACGGTCGGCGCGATGGACGTGGAGCTGCAGCCCGGCAACCCGAACGTCGTTTACGCGTGGATGTCGCACCTGCAGCGCAAGCCGTGGACGATCATCAGCGGCGCGAAAGAGGGCGGCTTCTACAAGAGCACCGACGGCGGCGAGCATTTCACGAAGATCACCGCGGGCCTGCCGGGCGAGCTCGTCGGCAAAGCCAACATCGGCGTGAGCGCGGCCAGCCCGAACCGCGTCTACGCCCTCATCGAAGCGAAGCCGGGCGCCGGGTTGTACCGGTCGGACGATGCGGGGCAGACCTGGATGATGATCAACGTCCAGCCGCCCTCCGCCGCCTCAGGCATGCTCCAGCGGCCGTTCTACTACGACACGCTCGGCGTGGATCCGACCAACGCGGACGTCGTCTATGCGGGCGCGGAAAGCTTCTATAAGTCGACCGACGGCGGAAAGACCTTTACGACCCTGCGGACGCCGCACGGCGACAACCACGACATCTGGATCAGCCCGAAGGATGGCAACACCATGATCCAGGCGAACGACGGCGGCGCGAACGTGTCGTACGACGGCGGCCGGACATGGTCAACGCTGATGAACCAGCCGACGGCGGAAATCTACGGCGTGTGGGTCGACGAGCAGTTCCCCTACAAGTTGTACGGCGCGCAGCAGGACGACAGCACGGTCATCATCTCCAGCGTCGCGGATCCGTACAACCTGACCGACTGGCGCGGCGGCCCCGGCTGCGAGACCGGCCCGATCATGCCGCACCCGAAGAACCCGGACATCGTCTACGGGTCGTGCAAGGGGCAGTACGGCGTGATGGACCTCAAGACCGGCCAGGAGAAGAACTACTGGGTCGGCGGGCAGTCGCTGTACGGAAATCCCGCGAGCGACCTCACCTACCGCTTCCAGCGCGTCTCGCCCATGGCGACGTCGCCGCACGATCCCGACGTGGTGTACTACGGTTCGCAGTATCTCCATCGCACGCGCGACAAAGGGGTCACGTGGGAGAAAATCTCTCCGGACCTGACCGCGCATCCGGCCTGTTGTCAGGGAGTCAGCGGCGAGCCGATTACCCGCGACGTGACCGGCGAAGAGGTGTACAGCACGCTGTATGCGATCACCGAATCGCCGCTCGAGCGCGGCGTGATCTGGACGGGATCGAACGATGGCCCGTTCAACGTCACCCGTGACAACGGCAAGACATGGACGAACGTGACGCCGAAGGATCTGCAGCCCGGCGGGCGCGTGCAATACATCGACGTCTCGCCCCACCGGCGCGGCTCGGCGTACTTCGCCGTGTATCGCTACCTGCTCGGCGACTACGCGCCCTACATCTACAAGACCGACGATTACGGCAAGACGTGGACCCGGCTGACGGACGGGAAGAACGGCATCCCGGCCGACACGCCCACCCGCGTCGTCCGCGAAGATCCCGATCGCGAAGGGCTGCTCTACGCCGGGACCGAGTTCGGGATGTACATCTCGTTCGACAACGGCATGCACTGGCAGCCGTTCCAGTTGAACCTGCCGAACGTGCCGATCACCGACATCAAGGTCCACCACAAGGATCTCGTGGTGACCACGCAGGGGCGCGCTTTCTGGATCCTGGACAACGTCAGCGCGCTGCATCAGATCACGCCCCAGGTCACCTCGTCGGCCGTGCACCTGTACAAGCCGCGCGACGGCTACAGGACGCGCGTGAGCCCGACCCTGCTCGGGCCGATGATCGAGTACTACCTGCCGTCAGGCGCCGCGGCGACGATCGACATTCTCGACGCCGCCGGCAACCTGGTGAACAGCTACAACAGCGAGACGCCGTTGGGTGGGGGCGGCCGCGGCGGCCGCGGCGGGCGCGGTGGCGGTGGCGGCGCTGCTCCTGGCGCGACGCCGACCACGAGCACGGCGGACCAGCCCCCCGCGGATCCCGAGGCCGGCGGGGGTGGCCGCGGACGCGGCGGCCCGCCGCCGCGCGTCACGAAGGAGGCCGGCGTGAATCGCTTCGTGTGGGACGTGCGGAACTCCGCCGGCCTGTCCGTGCCCCCCGGCGCGTATCAGGCGCGCCTGAAGACAGGCGACGTGACCGCGACGCAGCCGTTCAACGTGCTCATCGATCCGCGCGTGGCCGCCGGGGGCGTCACGGTCGCGGATCTGAAGGAACAGTTCGACCACAACGTGCGGATGCGCGACCTGACGGCTGCGGCCAATCAGCTCTTGGGCCGCGTGCGCGCCGGCCTCAGCGGCCCGAATGCCGACAAGGTCCGCGCGATCTACGAGCAGCTCGTGAACACACCCGAAGGCGTCCGCTACAACAAGCCGGGCCTGCAGGCGCACATCCAGTACCTCGC
>DAIUEK010000246.1:0-3980 GCA_036845165.1 Vicinamibacterales bacterium
CAGGTATATCGAACCGGATGGCGCTTTCATTGCACCATAGGGGGAGTTCACGAGCCGTGTCTCGCGGAGGTCCTTCCATGCTGCGCCGTTCCGTCCTTGTCCTCCTGACCGTCGTGGCGGTCACCGCCGGCCGCGCCGAGGCCGTCACCATCCGGGACGTCATCGAGTTGTCGAAGGCGGGTCTCAGCGACCCGGTCCTCCTGGCGCTCATCGAGGTGGACCGCGGGGTCTTCACCATCGACACGCCGACGTTGAAGCAGTTGAAGGACGCCGGCGTCAGCGAGCCGGTCATCGTCGCGCTGATTCGCAGCGGACGCGCGCCGCGCGCCACGGAGCCGGCTCCCGAGCCGGTGAATCCGGATCCGGCGCCGCGAGAACCTGAAGTCATCGTGATCGACCATCACGATGCGCCGGCGCCACAGCCGGTCCCCTTTTTCGTCCCCTATCCGGTCGCGGTGCCTGTTTACGTCCAGGCGCCGTCGCGTCGCTTCACCACCCACGACGCCTCGATCACGACGACGATCGCCACGGACGTCGGCCTGGTGAAGGCCCGCGTGCCCGTTCCGGCGAACTGCGTGAAGGCGGAGCCCGTGTACTGGGGATTCGGCGGCAAGCTGCGCCCGGACTCCTGGCAGCCGCCACCGACGGTCGTCTGTAGATGATCTGGTGATTTGGAAATCCCTAAGCCCGCTTCTTCACTTCGTTGCGGAACTTCCTGGCCGTGACGACGGCGGCGGACCCCAACGCGAGGGTCCCAATGATCAGATCGGTCAGCTTCGTCCCCGCGCGGCCTGGCGCGGGCGCGCGATCGATATCGCAGTTCACGCCGCCCGGCAGCGGCGTGAACGCCGCTGCCCCCTTCGCCTGCTTCTCGTCGTAGAGCCGCCGCGCGCGGGGCCCGATAACCTTCTTCTCTCCCGGCATACGCTCCCCCGGCGCCTTCCCGTAGGGGGACGCGTGTTCGATCTCCGCGTTCAGCTCCGCGCCGAGCAGCAGCGCGAGGCCGGACACGTAGAACCACAGCATCAGCACCATGACGCCGCCGATGGTCCCGTATGCCGCATTGGCGTTCGGCATCATCTGGTAATACAGCTTCAGGCCGACGGACACGATCAGCCACAGCGTGGTCGCGAGGATCGACCCTGGCGTGATCCACACCCAGTCCTGTTCGACGTCGGGCGCGAAGTAATACACGATGCCGATCGCGACCGCGACGAGGGCGAACACCACCGGCCACTGCAGCACCCACCAGGTCCACGTGAACGCCGCGCCGAGATTCATGCTGGCGGCCAGGTGTCCGGCAAGTGCTGGTCCCGCCACGAGCAGGAATATCGACGCGATGATGAAGACCGCGATGCCCACGGTCGTCGCAATCGCCGTGAGCCGCGTCTTCCACCAGGGGCGTGACTCCATCACGTCATACGCCGTATTCAGGGTCATGATGATCGAGACCATCGCCCCCGAGCTGCTCCAGATCGTCACGATGAACGCGAACGTCAGGATGCCGACACTGTTCTGCTTGGAGAGCGACGTCATCGCGTCCGTCACGATCCTGATGACGTCGCCGGGGGCGATCCGGCCCAGCATCTGGACGACGTTGTCGATCAGGGACTGGAGGGGAAAGAAACTGGCCACCGCGATGACGAAGAGGAGCGCCGGAAACAGCGCAAAGAAGAAGTAGTAGGCCTGCTGGGCGGCCAGGTCGAACACGTCATCCGCGAGGGATTCCTTGACGCTTCGCTTGAGCAGCTCCCCCCAGCCGATCGGCACTTTCAGGTACGCCAACATCACGATCTCGTCAGCAAGTTCGCGGCCAACGGGCCGCCAAAC
Organism: Vicinamibacterales bacterium; assembly: GCA_036845165.1. Lineage (GTDB taxonomy): Bacteria > Acidobacteriota > Vicinamibacteria > Vicinamibacterales > 2-12-FULL-66-21 > JAICSD01. The sequence goes on from DAIUEK010000246.1 coordinate 1,831, forward strand.
CTGTAATCTCGACCGTGTGGCCGGTCGCCTGGACCGAACGGGCTCAATAGGTTAGGCCTGGAATTACTTTGCATAGCAAAGCAAATATGCGTTACACTAGCACTCCGTATCCATGGTTGTTTCCCCAGTCGAGGTCACGCTCGAACTGACGCCCCGGGCCCGGTTCGACATCATCGACGTCCGCCAACGGCTCCGGACGACGCATGGCGACCTGCTCAGCGCCTATCCGCGTCACCTCTATCACTCCTTTCACACGACGGCGGGGTATCTCGAACAGAGCCTCGCCGCGCGGCTGACGCGCGAGAAGGCGACCCTCGCGCCGTACGTCGAAGTCTTCCGGACGATGTTTCCGGAAGGGGCCGGCTACGAGCACGACCAGCTCGATCGCCGCGCGGACCTGACGTCCGCGGAGCGCGCCGTGGAACCGAAGAACGCGGACTCGCACCTCGCGTTCATCGCCGCGGGCCTCAGCACCTGCGTCAGCTACGTCAATCGCCCGGAGGAGCCGGTCTGTTTCGTCGATCTCGACGGCGTGACGGGCGGCCGGCCGCGCCGCCGCCTGACGAGCATTGTCGGTTTCTCGCGCGAGCGTGAAATCGCGCGCCTGAAGATCGACGTCCCCGTGTCCGATCACCAGGTGGATTCGGTCAACCTGAAGGATCCGAAGCTGGGCATCTACGAGCAGATCGTGGAGCTCGTGCAGAAGCAGGGCGTCACGAGCGGGCGCGTGCGGCTCGAGCTCGCCGGCGGCGAGCGCCAGGCGGGGCTGACCGTCAACGAGTACGAAACGCTCCTGATGCGGCACGACCTCGTCGAGGTGCTGCGCAACCCGTTCCGCTTCGCGGCGGAGAAGGGGCGCCACATGTGGGCGCACCCGCGCCAGATTCCCGGCAAGGCGCTCGATTACGCGAAGTACGACATGGTTCGCGCGATGAACCAGGTGCTCGACCTCACGGGCCTGCGCGCGTCGCTTCTCGAGCGCCTCTTCGCCCGCGCGATCGCCGTCCCGGCCGGCCGGTTCCTCCGCATGAAGCGCGCCGTCAACCTGCGCGTCCGCGAGAGCGACGGCCGCGGCGTCATCGCCGACGGCCGCTATCAGAGCCCCATCCTTGTCCAGTGGAACCGCGCCGACGGCCGGGTCCGCGCGCTCGACGTCACGCTCACCAGTTTCGAATAGCCTCCACCCCGAAGATCTCTCGCAGAGGGCGCGGACAGGCAGAGGGCGCGACTATGTGTACGAAAACAAACTGTGCGCTCTCCGCTTGTCGGCGCTCTCCGCGAGAGATCGCCTGCCCGGAGCGTGTCGAAGGGTGACAAGCAGTATCTATGGTGAGTAAGTCCGTCATCGTCGTCGGTGCCGGCATTATCGGCTGCGCGATCGCGCGCGAGCTGGCGATGCGCGGCGTTGCCTGCACCGTGGTCGATGGCCGGCCGATCGGCGGTGGCGCGACGCGGGCGTCGGCCGGGATGCTGGCGCCGTACGTCGAAGCACACGAGCGAGGTCCGCTGCTGGATCTCGCGCTGCGGAGCCTGGATCTGTACGACGAGTGGATCGCGGCGGTCCGGCGCGAGTCGGAGATCGACGTCGAGTACCGGCGGATCGGCACGCTCGAGGTGGCGCTCGATCCGGATCATGCCGCCGAACTGCGACGTAACGTTCGGTCACACGCCGGCGTGACGATGACCTGGATGGAGCCCGCGGACGCAAAACACACGCATCCCGAGCTGGGTACGATCGCCGGCGCCCTGCTGACGCCCGTCCACGGTTACGTGGCGGCGCCCGAGCTCGCGACGGCGCTCGCGCGTGCAGCGGAACGACACGGCGCGAGCTTCCGCCGCGCGACCGTCCAGCGCATCGCGCGCGACGGATCGTCAGTCCGCGTCGTCACCAGCGACGGCGCCCTCGACGCCGACACGGTCGTGATGGCGGCGGGCGCGTGGACGAACCGGATCGAAGGCGTGCGCACGCCGCCGCTGCGCCCCGTCCGCGGCCAGCTGCTCCACCTCGGGTGGCTCGGCCGTCCACTCTCGACGATCGTCTGGGGACCTGAGTGCTACATCGTCCCGCGGACGGACGGGACGCTGCTCGTGGGGGCGACGGTCGAGGACGTGGGGTTCGACGAGCGGACGACGGCCGCGGGCATCCGCGA
>DAIUEK010000247.1:0-3969 GCA_036845165.1 Vicinamibacterales bacterium
TGCTCCTTTCCACCCCCATCCTGGCCTTCATCGTCCTTGGCGGGGTGAGGGGGAGAGCGTCGGGGGGAGACGAGACCTTCCAGCACCTGCGGGTGTTCGAGGATGTCGTGTCGCTGATCCTCAACAACTACGTGGAGGACGCGAAGGTCGACAAGGTGATGGAGGGGGCGATGCGCGGCCTCGCGGACGGCCTCGATCCGGACAGCGCGTATCTGACCGCCGCGGAGGTGAAGTCGATCGAGCCCGGCGACACGTTGGCGGCGGGCGACGTCGGCATCGAGCTGACCCGCCAGTATTACCTGCGCGTGATCGCGGCGCGCGACAATTCTCCGGCCGCGACGGCGGGCCTGCAGACGGGCGACTACGTCCGCGCGATCGACGGCAAGCCGGCGCGCGATCTGTCCGTCTTCGAAGGGATGCGCCTGCTGCGCGGCGCTCCCGGATCCAAAGTCACGCTGACGATCATCCGCGGCAACGCCGCCGAACCGCGCCAGATGGCGCTGGTCCGCGAGAAGACGCCGGCCTCGGTCGTCACCGGCAAGATGGTGGCGCCGGACATCGGGTACATCCGGATCGCGTCGTTCGGCGCCGACACGGCCGCCAAGCTCCGCACCCAGGCGAACGACCTGTCCAGGACCGGCGCGACGCACCTCATCATCGACATCCGCCACACGGCGGAAGGGCCCTTCGACACGGGCCTCGACGCCGCGCGGCTCTTCGTCAAGTCCGGCACGCTCGCGATGATTGCGGGGCGCGATGAACAGGTGAAGCCGAGCGACAAGCCGGGCCCCACCGACAAGCCGGCGCCGAAGCCCTCGCCCGCGTCGATCAGGGAGACCATCGCCGCCAAGGCGGGTGACGGCGCGGTCACGCTGCCGGTCACGCTGCTCGTGAGCACGGGCACCTCGGGCGCCGCGGAGCTCTTTGCGTCCGCGCTCGAAGGCAACAAGCGCGCGGAGATGATCGGCGAGCGGACCCTGGGCCGGGCGGGCCTCCAGAAACTCGTCCGCCTGCCGGACGGCCGCGGTCTGTGGCTCACCTACGCCCGGTACCTGACGCCGGACGGCGACACCATCCAGGGCAAGGGCCTGACGCCCGATCTCGGCGTCGACGACCCCGATTACGACTTCGATCAGCCTCGTCCGGCGACGGATCCGATCCTCGACGCCGCGATCGGGCGCATTCACAAGAAAATCGGGTAATCGCGGAATCCGGTCATCGAGTAAGTGTTTTCGATGACCCGATTGCCAAATTGCCCGATTACCCGTTGTTTGCTACAATCATCGTTTCGGCAAGGCCTGTGTTTTCAAGACATAGGCGCGTAGCTCAGTGGTTAGAGCGCCTGCTTGACACGCAGGAGGTCGGTGGTTCGACTCCACTCGCGCCTACCAGTGAAGGGTGCTGGAGGTGCTAAGGGTCCTAACGGTGCTAAGCGTGCGGGTGCTAAGGGTGCTCGGTGCTGACCGTGCCGGCGCTGCACGTGCAGGGGTTCGCACCCTCTAGCACCATGAGCACCAGCACCGTTAGCACCATGAGCACCGCACCATTAGCACCTTTAGGACTCTCAGCACCCTTAGCACTTCAAGATTCATGAGTGAGATTGCGGTCACGCTGCCCGACGGCTCGAGCCGTCGCGTGCCCGTCGGCAGTACGCCTGCCGACGTCGCGGCCGCGATTTCTCCGCGTCTCGCCAAGGCCGCCCTCGCCGGCGTGGTCGACGGGCGGGTGGTCGACCTCACCTGTCCGCTCCAGAAGGACGCCGCCGTCAAGATCCTCACGGAATCCAGCCCGGAAGCGCTCGCGCTGTATCGACACAGCACCGCGCACCTGCTGGCCGCCGCGGTCACCCAGTTGTTCCCCGGCACCCAGTGCGGCATCGGGCCGGCCACGGATGAAGGCTTCTTTTACGACTTCGTCGTCGAGCGCCCGTTCGTGCCCGAGGATCTCGAGACGATCGAGAAGAAGATGAAGGCACTGGCCGCCCAGGATCTGCCCTACGAGCGGCAGATGTGGCCGCGCCAGGAGGCGATCGACTTCTTCACGAAGAAGGGGGAGCCCCTCAAGGTCCAGTTGATCCAGGAGAAGACCGAGGGTCAGGCCGAGGTCTCCTGCTACACGATCAAGGACCGCGACACGTTCGTGGATTTCTGCGTCGGGCCGCACGTGCCCTCGACGGGTCGGTTGAAGGGCTTCAAGCTCCTGACCACCTCGAATGCGTACTGGAAAGGCGACGCACACAACCAGCCGATGCAGCGCGTCTACGGCACCGCGTTCTTCAGCGAGAAGGAGCTGCAGGCGCATCTGCAGCGCATCGAGGAAGCGAAAAAGCGCGATCACCGGCGCCTCGGCAAGGATCTCGGCCTCTTCACGTTTCACCCGTGGGCGCCAGGCGCCGCGTTCTGGCTCGCGAAGGGGACGACGCTCTACAACACGCTCTCGAACTACATGCGCGACGTGCTCGTCCCCGCCGGGTACGTCGAGGTGAAGACGCCGCTCCTCTACAACAAGGCGCTCTGGGAGCGGTCCGGCCACTGGAAACACTACCGGCAGAACATGTTCCTCATCGAATCCGAAGGGGAGACGATGAGCCTGAAGCCGATGAACTGCCCCGGCCACTTCCTCACCTACGCGAGCGAGGGCCGGAGCTATCGCGATCTGCCGATCCGCTTTCACGAGCAGACGCCGCTGCACCGCAACGAAGCCTCAGGCGTGCTCTCGGGGCTGACGCGCGTGCGTCAGTTCTCGCAGGACGACGCGCACTGCTTCGTGACGCAGGAGCAGATCGGCGCGGAAATCGGGCGGTTGATCGGCCTGGTCCAGCGGATCTACGGCGACTTCGACCTGCCGTTCAGCGCAAAGCTGTCGACCCGCCCCGACGAGTTCCTCGGCGACGTGGCGACGTGGGACGACGCGGAGGCGCAGCTGCGGGCGGCGCTCGACGCGTCCGGCCTGGCGTACGACATCAACGCCAAGGACGGCGCGTTCTACGGGCCGAAGATCGACTTCGACATCACGGATGCCATCGGCCGGAAATGGCAATGCGCCACGATTCAGCTCGATTACATGCAGCCGGAGAATTTCGATCTCAAGTACATCGGGGCGGATAACACCGAACATCGCCCTGTCGTCATCCATCGGGCGATCTTCGGCAGCTTCGAGCGGTTCATCGCCATCCTGATCGAGCACTACGCGGGGGCGTTTCCGCTGTGGCTGGCGCCGGTCCAGGTGGTCCTGGTGCCCATCGCGGATCGCCACGCCGGGTACGCGGCGTCGGTCCGGGATCGCCTGGCGGCGGCCGGGCTCAGGGTCGAGCTGGACGCCCGGCAGGAGAAGATTGGATATAAGATCCGCGAGGCCCAGTTGCAGAAGATTCCCTACATGCTGGTCGCCGGGGATCGGGAAGCGGCGGAGGGCACCGTCTCGGTGCGGAGCCGCAGCGGCGGGGACCTGGGCGGACGCTCAGTGAACGAATTCTTAGAGCACGCGCGGGCCGAGATCGATGCCAAGCGCGAGATCTCTGCCGGACCTGTTATTTGTGTCGGCGAGGCAGAATCCGCATGAATGCCGTCTTCAGCATTCGGCATTCGGCATTCGCCATTTGATGAGGAGGCTTTATCGCTTTTGATCGCAATCCACGGCGCGACGACCGCACGCGGGTCAACGAACGCATCAGGGTCCGCGAGGTCCGCGTCATCGACGAGGACGGTTCACAGCTGGGCATCATGCCGCCGCCGCAGGCGCTGGCCATCGCGCGCACGAAAGGGCTCGACCTGGTCGAGATCGCCGCGACGGCCGTCCCCCCGGTGTGCCGCATCATGGACTTCGGGCGCTACCAGTACCAGGAGCAGAAGCGCGCGCGGTCGGCGAAAAAGCACCAGAAGATCATCGAGGTCAAGGAAATCAAGTTCCGGCCGAAGGTGGACGAGCACGACTACCAGTTCAAGAAGAAGCACATCGAGCGCTTCCTCG
>DAIUEK010000248.1:0-1243 GCA_036845165.1 Vicinamibacterales bacterium
TCAATGCGATGCCGGTCATCTCGCTCGCGGTGCAATCCAAGACCATGCCGCCTCGGGAGCTGACGACGCTGGCCGACCGGAAGATCAAGCGCCGCCTGGAGAGCATTCAGGGCGTGGCGAAGGCCAAGCTGATCGGGTCGTCCAAGCGCGAAATCGCGGTCAACCTGGACCCCGCGCGCCTGGCGGCACTCGGCATGGGTGTCGACGAGGTCGTGGGCGGCCTCGCGTCCGAGAACGTCAACACGCCGCTCGGCCGGCTGACGCAGGGCGTTACCGAGATACCGCTGCGCATCAGCGGGAAGCCGCGGGATGCCGCGGAGTACCGCCAGATGGTCATCACCCGTCGGGCCGGGCAGCCGATTACGCTGGGCGATGTGGCCACGATCGATGACGGCGTCGAGGAGCAGCGCTCGCTGGCGCTGATCAACGGCAAGCCGGCGGTGGCGATCGACATCACCAAGCAGACGAAGGCGAACACCGTGGAGGTGGTGGACGCGGTGCTCGCGGCCGTGGGCACGCTGCAGAAGGAGATGCCGCCGGGCACCGAGATTCAGGTGGTCCGCGACACGTCCGGCTTCATCCGCGAGTCGGTGGCCGACGTGTACAACACGCTGTTGCTGGGCGGCTTTCTGACCATCGTCATCGTCTTCCTCTTCCTCAACTCCTGGCGATCGACGGTCATCACCGGGCTCACGCTGCCCATCTCGGTCATCTCGTCGTTCATCGTCATGTACTTCCTGAACATGACGATCAACACGCTGACGCTGATGGCGCTGTCGCTGGCCATCGGTCTCCTGATCGACGACGCGATCGTCGTGCGGGAGAACATCGTTCGCCACCTCGAGCGGGGTGAGGATCACTTCGAGGCGGCCCGCCAGGGGACGGCCGAGATCGGCCTCGCCGTCCTGGCCACCTCGATGTCGATCATCGCGGTGTTCGTGCCGGTGGCGTTCATGAAGGGCATCATCGGCCGGTTCTTCTACCAGTTCGGCCTGACCGTCGCCTTCGCCGTGCTGGTGTCGTTGTTCGTGTCGTTCACGCTCGACCCGATGCTGTCGTCGCGTTGGCACGACCCGGACATCGAGCGGAAAGGCAAGCGGAACCTCATCCAGCGGGCCCTGGATCGGTTCAACGACGGGTTCGAGTGGATGGCCGAGCGGTACAAGGGCGTCATCGCGTGGGCGCTGGACCATCGCCTGGTGGTGGTGGGCGCGGCCATCGCCGCATTCGTCGGCGGCCTCGC
>DAIUEK010000248.1:1343-3964 GCA_036845165.1 Vicinamibacterales bacterium
GGGCGCGGCGTGAAGGCGTTCGTGCACGACGCGCGGCACCGGCTCGAAAAGATCCCTGGGGTCGTGCTCAACTTCCTCGATGATCCTTCCTCGTTCCAGAGGCCGCTGACCGTGGCCGTCCAGGGAGACGACATCGCCACGCTGAAGCAGTACGCGGCGCGGCTGAAGGAGGAGATGTACAAGATCCCCGGCATCGTGGACATTGAGGCGACGATGGAGCAGGACCTGCCGGAGTATCGCCTGGTGGTGAACCGCGAACGCGCGGCCGCGTCGGGCCTCGGGAGCGGCGCGGTGGCGAACACCGTCGCCCTGCTCGTGGGCGGCCAGGCGGTTTCGACCTACGAGGACGAGGAAGGGGAGGCCGTGAACGTGCGCGTGCGCCTGCAGCAGGCGCTGCGCGCCGACGTGTCGCAGATTCGCGACTTGAAGGTGACGGTCCCGGGCGCGCAGGGCACGACGCTCGTGCCGCTGGCCGACCTGGTGACGTTCACCCGCGCCACGTCGCCCGCCGAGATCAACCGAAAGGACCTCTCGAGGCAGGTCACGGTGAGCGCGAACCTCGACAACCTGCCGCTTGGAACCGCCAGCAACCTCGCGATGAAAGCCGGGGAGACACTGAACCTGGCTCCGGGCTACAAGCTGGTGCAGGGTGGTGACACCGAGATGATGATCGAGTCGTTCGGCTACATGGGCGAGGCGCTGCTGCTGGCGATTCTCTTCGTCTACCTGATCCTCGCGGCGCAGTTCGAGTCGTTCATCGACCCGCTGTCGATCATGCTGTCGCTGCCGCTGTCGATCGTCGGGATGGCCGGCACGCTCGTGCTGACTGGCGACACCATCAACATCATGTCGCTCATCGGCCTGATCATGCTGATGGGCCTCGTGACGAAGAACGCGATCCTGCTGGTGGACTACACCAAGGTGCTGCGAGGGCGGGGCATGGACCGGCGAACGGCGCTGATCACCGCCGGCCGGACGCGGCTTCGACCGATCATGATGACCACGTCGGCGATGATCTTCGGCATGCTGCCCCTGTTTTTTGCGATTGGCGAGGGTGCGGAGATGCGCGCCCCGATGGCCCGCGCCGTCGTCGGCGGCCTGATCACCTCGACGCTGCTGACGCTCATCGTCGTGCCGGTCGTCTATTCGATCCTCGACGACCTCTCGGCGTGGATGTTCAGGAAGGGCGTGCGGCACGCGAAGGCCGCGGCCATCAGCCTCGTGATCCTGGCGCTGGTGGCCGGCGGAGCGGCGCCGGCGTCGGCCCAGTCGGTGCAGCCGGTCGCGGGAGGCGCCCCTGGTTCGCTGTCGGTGATCATCGGGCAGGCGGCGAAACAGGCCGCATCCCAGGGCGGGGCCAAGCTCCTGACGCTGGACGAGGCGCTGTCGATCGCGGCGGCGCAGAACCGCGATATCCAGAAGGCGATCGAGTACCAGAAGTGGGTGCAGGGCAAGTACCTCGAGGAGCGGGCGTATGCGCTGCCGCAGGCCTCCTTCTCCGGCTCGTTCGTCCGCAACTTCGATAATCGCCAGCAGGACCTGTTCAAGATGTTCAGTTCGGGCGGCTCGTCCAGCGGGGGTGGCAGCGTCGACATCGGGGAAATCTTCAGCGGCCGCCAGGATGCACTGACCGGGCAGTTCAAAGTGACGCAGGTGATCTTCACGTGGGGCCAGGTGGGCGCAGCCATCCGCGCCGCGAAGCTGGGCTTCGGCGTGGCCGACCAGCAGCTGCGACGGTTCCGCCAGGCGGTCGCGAGGGACGTGACCACCGCATACTGCGACGTGCTGGCCGCGCGGGAGCTCGCGACGATTGCGTCGGAGGACCTGGCGCAGAAGCAGCGGCACCTCGACGAATCGACCAAGCGCCAGTCCGCGGGCACGGCCACCGAATACGACGTGCTGGCGGCCCAAGTGGCGGTCGAGAACGCGAGGCCGGCGGTCATCCGCAGCCAGAACGCGGTGCGGGTGGCGCGCATGCAGCTCGGCTACCTGCTCGCGGAGACGGGCGAGATCGACGTCTCCGGCACGCTCGGGATGCCGATCGACTCGGTTCCGGCGTACGAGTCGGTGCTCGCCAGGGCGCTCGCCAACCGTCCCGAGCTCGGTGAGCTTGCGAACACCCGCGGGGTCTACGGCGAACTCGTCACCATCGCGAAGGCCGCCAGCAAGCCGCGCGTGGACTTCTCCGCGGGATGGGGCCTTGGCCGCGTCGGGCTGCCGTCGATCTCCTCGAGCGGCTACATGTGGAACGCCGGCGTCTTCGGCTCCGTGCCGCTCTTCGACGGCTGGCGCACCAAGGGGCAGGTGGCGCAGGCCCAGAGCGACCTGAGCCGCATCAGCCTCGACGAGCTGAAGCTGCGCGACGCGATCGCCCTCGAAGTGCGCGCCGCGCTCGACGCCGTGCGCGAGGCGTCCGAGATCGTCGCGGCGCTCAGCGGCACGGTGACGCAGGCCGAGCGCCTGCTGTTCCTGGCCGAGAAGGGGTTCGAGCTGGGCGTGAAGACGCGTCTGGAGGTGCAGGACGCGGAACTGAACGTGGCCGCGTCGCGCGCGAACCTGGCCCGCGCCCAGCGCGACTACCGGGTCGCCCGCGTCACTCTCGACTGGGTGGCGGGCACGCT
>DAIUEK010000249.1:0-3946 GCA_036845165.1 Vicinamibacterales bacterium
CGTTTCCGTTCCTAAGCCCCATGCCCAGGCCCCATGCCCAGAGCCCGACATGCGTCAGTTGCCCGTTCCGTCCCCAGCCCTCTGCCCGAGGCCCCATGCCCTGAGCCCGGCGCTGTCACTTCCCCGTGTTCTTCTTCTCTACGGCTTTTCCGCGCTGCGCTTCCGCCGCGGCGTCCGCGGGACGCCCCAGGCGGCTGTACAGATCCGCGAGGACGTAGTGCCCCAGCGCGGCGTAAGGGGAATGCGGCGCGACGTCGAGCCCCTTGCGCGCAAGCGTCACGGCCTCGTCGAAGCCGCGTCCCTGGTCCAGCAACAGCTTCGCCAGGTAAAAGTACCCTTCCCCGAACTCGGGATTGGCGTCAATCGCCTTCCGATACGCCGCTTCCTGCTCCGCCGGCCGGCGCTCGGCCTCGTACAGCTTGCCGAGGTTGAACGCCGCCTTGAAGTTGTTCGGGTGCAACTCGAGCTCCCGGAGGTATTCCGCCTGTGCCGTCGCCGGATCCTTGCGCTTCTCGGCGAGCAGCGCCAGGTTGAAATGCGCGAGGCGGACGTCGGGCTTCATCTCCAGCGCCTGGCGAATCTCGGTCTCCGCGAACGGCAGGTTGCCCTGGTTCAGGGCCACGACGCCGAGCGCGTTGCGCGCGGCCGCCATCTTCGGCTCCACGGTCAGCGCCTTGTGCAACTCGTCGGAGGCGACCGCGAAGTCGCCGCGATCGATCATGATCTGCGCGATCTCGTAGTGCACCTGCGCATTCTTCGGATCGAGCTCCAGGAAGCGCCGGAACCCCACGAGCGCGTCGTCGTCGCGTCCAAGCTTGCGGTATGCGTGCGCCATGTTGATGACCGCTTCCTCATCGTCCGCCTTCAAGGCGAGTGCGTGCTTGTAGTAGCCGATCGCGTCCTCGTCTCGGCCGCGGCGTGCCGACATCATCCCCAGGGTGAACCACGCGTCGATGACCTTGGGATCCTCTTTCAGCACCTCGTCGAGCAGGCCCATCGCGGCGGCGATCTCGTTCTCGTCGCGCGCCGCTTCGCGGGCCTGATTGATCTTGTTGAACAGATGCACCTTGTCCTTCGGGTCCGCCAGCCCCGCGCGCGATGCGTCGTCACCCACCGAGGCGACGAACGAGCCGACATAGCCGAGGGCCGCGAGCCGCGCCTTGGCGTCGGGATCGACTTCCACGGCTTCGCTTTTGGCCGGGGCCGACGCCTTGAAATGCGCTTCCATCTCCGACAGACGGCCCAGCATCCGATCGCCGAGCGCCTTGCGGTCGCTGAAAATATTCTTCTGCTCCGTTGGATCGTCCTGCAGGTCGTACAGCTCCGGCCGGGGCGCGGCGATCAGCTTGTAGCGCCCCTGCCGCAGCGCGCGGAGATCGCTCCAGCCGAAATGGTGCAGCGGATACACCGCCTCGGCATACGCCTCGAGTCCCATCTCGGCACGCGTGCCCGCCATCAAAGAGGCCACACTCTGCCCGTCCACGATGGCGTTGGCCGGTATGGGGACGCCCAACAGATCCAGCACGGTCGGCATGACGTCGACCGACCGCACCGGATCGCCGATGCGTCGATGCTGCATGGCCGAGTACGGCACCCGCATGATGAGCGGCACGTGCATCGTGCTCTCGTACACAAAAAACCCATGCGCCGCCTCGCCGTGGTCGTGCAGGCTCTCCCCGTGGTCCCCCATGACGACGATGACGGTTCGATCGAGCAGATTCCGATCCCGGAGGAGCTGGACGACGCGGCCGACCTGCGCGTCGGCAAAGGAAATTTCCCCCTGGTATGGATCGCCCGGATGCTGCCCCTTGAACGGCTCCGGCGGGTTGTACGGCGTGTGGGCGTCGTAGAGGTGCACCCACGCGAAGAAAGGCGAGGCGCGGTGCTGATCGATCCACGGCAGTGCGTGATCGACGACCTCGTTGCCGGGCCGCTGGATCGCGCCCATGGACATCACCTGGTACTTGGACAAATCGAAGTCGTCGAAGTACGTGTCGAATCCCTGCGCGATGCCCCATTTGGAATCGAGCACGTAGGCGGCGATGAAGCCGCCCGTCGCATAGCCGCGCGCTTTCAGCACTTCGGCCAGCGTCTGCTCGCTCTCGTTGAGGAAGTAGCCGCCGTTGTCGCGGACGCCGTGCTCGGGGGGAAAGCGTCCCGTGAACAGCGTCGAATGGGCCGGCAACGTGAGGGGCGCCGCGGTGCTCGCGTGCTCGAACACGACGCCCTCCTGCCCGAGCGCATCGAGGTTGGGCGTGCCGGCGTGGGGATACCCGTACGCGCCGAGGCGATCGGCTCGCGTCGTATCCAGCGTGATCACGACAAGGTTCAACGCCCCGCGATCAACCCCGCGCGGCAGCGTCCCGAAATCGGTCCCACTCGACATCACCCGATGGGGCCAGAAGCGATAGGCGGCGGTGGCACCGGCGACGAGAACGATCGCCGCCAGCGTCAGCCCCACTCCCAGACGTCGGGACGAGCGATGCGTGGGCCGCGATGAAGGGCTCCTTTGCGGGGTCGGACCCGCAGGAGTGGCGGCACCCGCGATGCGCTTCTTCTTACCCACAATTCAACTAATTGGATTCGCTCTTCTGGAGTACTGGGTTCTGCGCGCGCGAAATGCAGGATCGTCTTGACGGCTAAGTATTTTACCACTACAACTTACGACTGTTGGTGGAGAGACCGTTCATCGGGCACCGCGATTGCTCGCAGTTCCCGGGACACCCATCTCTCGGGTGCAGTCCCACTACCGACATAGGAGGCACATGTGAGACGGTCGATCAGCCGGACAGCGGCCCTAGTCCTGAGCGTCACGGTGGCGCTCGGCGCAGCCGCAGTACCGTGCGCGGCGGGCGACGTCGCCGCCGCAAAGGCAAGGACAACACTGACCCGCCTGTCACCCGCTACCCGCCAGCTCCTGGTAGGTACTGCGACGCCGACAGTGTCGGCACAGACGAAGGATCCGGGCGCCGGCGGGCCGAGTTCGCCGAGCGCGTTTTTCCACAGCACGCGCGGAAAAGTCACGATCGCGCTGATGGGTGCGGGCGCAGGCTTCGCGTTGTGGTCGATCCACCACGACCGGATTCCGGTGAAGTCTCCGGTTCGTTAGTTAAGGGAGGAATGGCACACATGCACAAAGTGTTCAGGACGGCCGCGGCGCTGCTGCTGGCAGCGATCGTTGCGGCACCGGCTCTGGCGCAGACCTTGACCGGCACGATCGGCGGGACGATCAAGGATGAACAGGGCGCGGTCCTGCCGGGTGTCACCGTGACACTCACAGGCAAGCAGGGCAACCGGACGGCCGTCAGCGATGCGACCGGCGGTTATCGGTTCCCCGGGCTCGAAGCGGGACTCTACGGCGTCAGCGCTGAACTGTCAGGGTTCGCGAAGGCGATGCAGAACAACATCCAGATCTCCCCGGGACGAGAGCTGAACATCGACCTCCAGATGAAGGTCGGGGGGGTGTCGGAAAACGTGACGGTCACCGGCGAGTCGCCGGTCGTCGACGTCAAGAGCAGCGCGACCGAGAACACGATCTCGCAGTCGCTCCTGGAGAGCGCGCCGATCACGCGGACCGCGATCAACGTCCTCAACTACGCCCCCGGCGTGAACAAAGGCTCGGCGTACGGCGGCGGCGCCGATTCCGGCAATGCCCTGCTGATTGACGGAGTCGACACGCGCGACCCCGAGGGGGGCACCGCCTGGACGTTCTACAACTACAACATGGTCGAGGAAGTCCAGTTCCAGGGGTTGGGCGCGCCGGCTGAATACGGGGGCTACACGGGCGCGGTGGTCAACACCATCACCAAGTCCGGCGGTAACCGGTTCTCGGGACTGTTCGACTTCTTCAGCACCACGAAGAGCCTTGGCAGCAACAACGTCTCGGCCTCGGTCGCGGCGCAGAACCCGAGCCTCAAGGATCCCGCCGCGACGACGAAGTACGTGG
>DAIUEK010000250.1:0-3926 GCA_036845165.1 Vicinamibacterales bacterium
CAACCGCCTGCATGAACGGCTGGCGGATGGCTGCGAGACAATCAGTATACCAAGCTGATCACTTTGGATCAACGCCGGCGAGCGCCGCGTCGGCAGCGGCCGCCAGCGACGCCGGGGATTCGGAAGCAGTGGCGGGACCGGACTGATCGGTTGCAGGAGCGGCCTGGCGGCGCTTGCCCGCGAACGCCAGCCGATCCACCAGGACGATGTGTCGCAGGATCCAGCCGCGGAGAAAACGACTCGCCTCGAGGGCAGCCGCCTCGCCGCCATCACGCTGCAGCACCGGCCCGAACGCGGCGACCTTCGCCGTGAACTCCTCATGCGCCGCCAAATGGTCCATTGCTACACCGCAGGCGTCCGTGTGCCCGACGGCTCCTCCCAGAACGGCATCCAGGTGAGCGCCACCAGCTGCACCGAAATCCCCGTCTTCTTCGGCGCCACCGTCACCGTTTCCAGCGGGGCGCCCGCCATCGTCGCCTCGAGCGCCGAGGTCTGCTCGCGCAGGTCCGCCTCGAGCGCGTCGATCTGTTGCAGCACCGCCCCCACGCTCTCACCCGCGCGCTTGACGTCCTCCGATTCCTTCATCGTCCGTCCCACGCCGCGCGCCGCCGTCGTCGCCCGGCCGATCGTGGACGCGCTCACCGCCTTGCGCCCCATCAACGCGCCCAGCAGCGTCGCGCCGAACGAGATCGCCGTCTGCATCTTCGCCGCCGTGGCCTGGCTCGCCTCGCGCTCCTGCGCCCGCCGCAGCCATTCCTGCAGCGTAGTCAGCTTCGGTGCATACTGCTGCCGCAATCGCTCGACGGCCTGGTCGCGACACTCGCGCGCCGCCTGCTGCAGCCGCACGCGGAACTGCCCCTCGCTCTCGCCGGGCTGCGACACCAGCACCGGGTCGGCCGACCGGAGCAGCGCCAGTTTCTTTGCCCCGTAGATCCAGGTCACGAACGACTTCTTCCACGCGTCGTAGCTCTTCGCCTTCGAGGCCGCCGTCGGCAGCGTGTCGTACCCCGCGCCCGCGGCCGCCTCACGCTCGAGATCGGATGGCCCGAACACGCTCGCGCTCGACGCGCTCCAGTCGACCGGCACCGCCGCATCGCCGATCGGCGTCGTCACCGTCATCGTCTCGATCGCGTCCACGCTGGCCTTCGCGTCCGTGAAGCGAACCTGCGCCACGCCGAACAACATCGGCGAGTAGACGAGCTGCGAGCCGTCCGGCGCCTCGCCGCGCACGGGCAGGAAGAACTGATCGACACCCGGCGGCAGCACCGGCACAGTCTTCGACTGACCCGCCTCGTCCGACTGACGCGCCGTGGTCCCCGACTGACCTGCCGTTACTTCCGACCGACGTGCCGTGGCCCCCGACTGACCCGCCGTCGCTTCCGACCGACCTGCCGTGGCCCCCAACTGACCCGCCGTCGCTTCCGACCGACCTGCCGTGGTCCCCGACTGACCTGCCGTTACTTCCGACCGACGGGCCGTGGTCTCCGACTGACGTGCCGTGGTCCCCGACTGACGTGCCGTGGTCCCCGACTGACGTGCCGTTGTTTCCGACTTGATCGGATCCATCAACCGCTTGATCTCCTGCCGGCCCAGCGGACCGCGCAGGTAGGACAGCGCCCACCTGGTTTCGAAGACGACCGGCTGGTCCTCGTGCACGTTGTGCATGAGGAAGACGCGGCTGCCCAGCGCCGCCAGCGTCGCCTCCATCTTTCCCTTGTCAAACGTGCTTCCGGCCGTCGCGGCCGCGCCCTCGAGCCCTTCGAGCACGCGCGCCTTGTCGCGCTCGGTCTGTAGCCGGCCGAGGAACCAGGTCCCCGCGTTCGACAGCCCCTTGTAGTCGAGGTCCACCGGGTTCTGCGTGGCGAGCACGACGCCAAGGCCGAACGCGCGCCCCTGCTTCAGCAGCGTCATCAGCGGCGCTTTCGACGGCGGGTTGGCCACCGGCGGGAAGTAGCCCGCAATCTCGTCCATGTAGAGCAGCGCCCGGAGGCTGGTCGTTCCGCCCTGCACCCGCATCCACCCCACCATCTGGTTGAGCAGCAGCGACACGAAGAACATCCGCTCCGCGTCGCCAAGGTGCGCGATGGAGAAGATCGAGACGCGCGGCTTGCCGTCCGCGGTGTAGAGCAACTGCTGCACGTCGAGCGGTTCGCCCGCCATCCACGATCCGAACCCCGGCGACGCCAGCAGGTTGTTGAGCGCCATCGCGAGCTGGAATCGCTCCTTCGCCGGGTAGAACGACTCGAGGTCGAACACGCCTACGCGCGAGATCGGCGGCGACTGGATCTGCTGGATGAGGGTGGGCAGGTCCATATCCTTCCCGCCGCGCCACGCCGCGTCGACGAGCGAGGAGAGGAGGATGTGGTCGCGGCTCTTGACCGGGTCGGCATCGAGCCCGAGCAGCCCCAGGATGCTCGTCACGGTGGTCGTGATCCGCTCGCGGAACAGCTCGGCATCCGACGCCGCGTCTCCTGGGGGCGCGGAGAGCGACCGCAGGATCGACACCGGCAACCCTGCCTCGCTGCCCGGCGTGTAGATGGCGAAATCGGCGGCGTCGCGCAGCCGCGCGATCCGATCGCCGTCTTCGTCCCACTCGGCCAGCCCCTTCTTCCACAGTTCCGCCTGCTGGGCGGCGTACTCCTCGATGCTCACGCCCTTCCGGCGCGCATCGTCCGGGTTGACCCAGGGCAGGAAGTCCTCGGGCCGAAGCTCGGGGAAGGTGAGCAGCAGGTTGCCGAGGTCGCCCTTCGGGTCGATGACGATGGCGGGAACCTTGTCGATCGCCGCCTCCTCTAGCAGTGAGAGGCACAACCCGGTCTTGCCGCTGCCTGTCATGCCCACGCACACCGCGTGGGTGACCAGGTCGCGCGAGTCGTAGAGCAGCCAGCCCTTGCCGCGCTCCCGCGTGGCGAGGTCGTACGGGCGGCCGAGATAGAAGACGCCGAGCTTTTCGAAGTCCTGCATGGAGAGTACTGTACCGCAGCGAGGACGGGTCGCAAGGGCGGATACCGCAAGGTGGGGACCGCGGGGCCGTCCGGGAAGGCCGGGGGCCAAACCGTTCGATGCGCGGGGTGGCTCCGGGCATGCCGGGGATGAGCCGCGGATGGAGACTCCCGGACGGCAACCTGAATCACATATATAATAATATCCTTGTCTTCGATCGGCCCGTCTCCGCAGTCATGAGCCATTATGATACCCAGCCGCGAACGTGGCCGGTCACTGATTGAACTCGATCCCACCGTGTCGCCGCCGGTGGCGCTGCCCGACCGCATCTACGCCACGCTGAAGCACCGCATCCTGACCTGCACGATGCTTCCCGGTTCGCGCATCGTGGAGAAGGAGCTGTGCTCCGAGATGCAGGTGTCGCGGACGCCGCTGCGGGAGGCGCTCAACCGCCTGGCGCTCGAAGGGCTCGTCACCATTGCGCCCTATCGCGGCTTCGCCATCGCGCTGCTGACCCTCGCAGGCTTCCGGGAATTGTGCGAGGTGAGGCGGATCCTGGAGGCCGAGGCCGGGGCGCTCGCCGCCCAGCGGGCCACCGACGCTGACCTGACCCGCCTGGCCGGGCTTGCCGAGCTGAAGTACCGGAGGGAAGACCGCCAGACGTACGAGAAGTACCTGCGCGCGAACAGCGCGTTCCACCTCGCGCTCGTGAAGTGCACCCGCAACGTGCGGCTCGAGGCGCTGGTGATGGCGGCGCTCGACCAGCACCAGCGCCCGCTCTACATGGGCCTCGGCGTCGGCGTGGACGGCAAGGCGTCCACGGCCGAGCACCTGGAGATCATCGAGGCGCTTCGCCGGCGCAGTTCCGCGAAGGTTCGGAAGGTGATACTCGAGCACATCACGCGGGGAGAGGATCGCATCGCCCGGGCGCTCATTGCGGCCGGGTACTAGAGGATGCGGTCATGATCCAGCAGGTGTCCCTC
>DAIUEK010000251.1:0-3894 GCA_036845165.1 Vicinamibacterales bacterium
TTTTTCGACAGGCGCCCACGGCTCGCAGGCGGCGACGTTCACGGAGCTCTTCGCCGAGGCGCTCCATCCGGTGGGGACGCCGGACCGCGGACGTCCGGAGCCGGGCGCCGATATACATGGGGCCGTGACGGTGTCGTTCGAGGACGCCATGCGCGGCGTCGAGCGGCCGATCGTCGTGACGCGGCAGGACGTCTGCGAGGCGTGTCGAGGCGCGGGATCCGTCCGGACGCCGGAGGGGCGCTGCGCACCGTGTCATGGGACCGGCAAGGTCCGGTGGGCGCGGGGCCACATGGTGTTCACGAAGAGCTGCGCGGCCTGTGCCGGATCGGGCCGTCAGCGGACCGAGCGCTGTGCGGTGTGCACGGGACAAGGGCGTCACGTGCGGACCGAGGCGGTGCCGGTGGTGTTGCCGGCGGGAGTCGCCGAAGCGGCGCGACTCCGGGTCGCGGATCGCGGCCACGCGGGACGCCACGGCGGCCGCAACGGCGACCTGTATGTGACCGTTCACGTGCAGCCGCATGCTGAATTCCGCCGCCAGGGAGACGACCTGTGCGTCGTCCTGCCGATCGGCGTGCATGAGGCGGTCCTGGGCGCGCGCGTCGATGTGCCGTCGCTCGAGGGGCCGGTGCGGCTGAGAATTCCGCCCGGGACGCAGGCGGGGCAGCGCTTCCGGCTGCGCGACCGCGGGGCCCCCACGGCCAACGGCGGACGCGGCGACCTGCTGATCGAGGCGAGGATCGTGCTGCCGCACGTCGTGGACGAGCGCGGAAAAGACCTGATGCGCGAGTTCGGAAAGTTGTATGGCGAAGCGCGGCGGTAAAGCCTATTACATGATCAGCGCGGTGGCGCAGAAGTACGACATCCACCCGCAGACCCTGCGCCTGTACGAACGCGAAGGGCTGCTGAAGCCGTCGCGCACCGAAGGCAACACCCGGCTGTACTCGGAAGAAGACCTGGAACAGCTCGAGACGATCCTCTCGCTCACGCGCGACCTCGGCGTCAACCTCGCGGGTGTTGAAATCATCCTGAACATGCGCCGGAAGATGGAGCAGATGCAGGGAGAGGTCAACCTCTTCGTGGAATACGTGAAACACGAGCTGGCGCGCGGGCTCGGCGACTGGGAACAGCGCCTCAGCACGGCGCTCGTGAAGTCGTCGCCGACCGACCTCGTGCGCGCCGCGCCGCCCGTGGTGACGGTGGACGCCGAGAGCGCGCCGGCGGATACCGACACGGCCAAACGGGCCACTCACAAAGACCATTGAAATTGGCGATTGCCGATTGCGATTGCAGATTACCGGATTGGCGATTGCGGATTGGCGATTGGAGGACTACAATCGCGGCAATTCCTCATGGCGTGCGAGCGTTGCGACGATACCGGATGGAAAGCTGTTACCTCTGAGGGTATCCGTCGCGTCGTGCGCTGTGATTGCTGGCGCGAAGGACTCACCCGCCGGCTGTTTGACGACGCCCGGATCCCGCCGCGCTATCGAAACTGTACGTTCGAGAATTTCCAGGTCTATCCGAACGAGAAGCTGACCAACGCGGCGGCGAAAGTCCGGAAGTTCGCGGAGCGCTTCCCCGACGTCCAGAAAGGTTTCTGCCTGATCGGCCCTCACGGCGTCGGCAAGACCCATCTTGCCGTGGCGACGCTGCGCGCGGCGCTGGCCCGCGGCAACCAGGGTCTGTTCTACGAGGTGTCGGACCTCCTGCGCATCATCCGGAACACGTACAACCCGGTCACGAAGACCGCGGAAATGGACGTCCTGCAGCCGCTGCTGAACGCGCAGATCCTCGTGCTGGACGATGTGGGCAAGGAAAAGACCTCGGAGTGGGTCGAGGAAACGATGACCTTCATCGTCAACTCGCGGTACAACCAGCGCCTCGTCACGCTGTTTACCTCCAACTACGAGGACACGCCGGACATCGACGTGCTCGACTCGCTGCGCGTCCGCGTCGGGTCGCGCATGTATTCGCGCATGCACGAGATGTGCGACTTCATCGAGTACGGCGGCGCCGACTACCGGCTGCTCCCGCCCAACCCTGGGGTCGACGACCTGATCGCTCACTGGAAGGTGGCGGGGGAGCAGAAGAGCAAGCTGCCGTCCCGGTCCAAGGGTCCGGTGCGCGCGCAGATCAAGACGCCTGGACGGGAGCTGGGGTGGTCAGGTGGTAAAGCGGGCAACCGCGAGTAACCCTTTTCCAATCGGCAGTCGACATTCGGCAATCCGCCAATCGGCAATCGCCAATTCGTGTAATCGCCACTCGCCACTCGCCACTCGGCAATCGCCAATGTTAGGCCTCTACGTCCACATCCCGTTCTGTTCGTCGATCTGCAACTACTGCAATTTCAATAGAGGCCTGTACGATGAGGCGCTGAAGACGCGGTACGTGCAGGCGCTGCGGCAGGAGATCGCCGGCGCGCCCGCCGGCCTTCAGGCTGACACGATCTTCTTTGGCGGCGGGACGCCGTCGCTCCTCGAGCCGGCCGAGATCGCCTCGATCGTCCAGTCCTGCCGCGACCGTTTCAACATCGCCCCGGGCGCTGAAATGACGCTCGAGACCAACCCGGAGACGGTCGATCGGGCGAAGCTGGAACGTTTTCGAGCCGCCGGTGTCAATCGCATCAGCTTCGGGGTCCAGTCCTTCGTCGACGAGGAGCTGAAGCGCCTCGGGCGGATTCATTCCGCCGATCGCGCCCGCGCCGCCGTTCGCGAGGCGCGCGCCGCCGGATTCGACAACGTCAGCCTGGACCTCATGATGTGGCTGCCGGGCCAGAGCGTCGCGACGTGGCTGGGCAACGTCGATGCGCTGGTGGACGCCGCCCCGGATCACGCGTCCCTGTACCTGCTCGAGCTGTATCCGAACGCGCCACTCAAAGACGAGATGGCGCGCGGCGGCTGGTCGCTCGCGCCCGACGATGACGCGGCTGAGATGTACTTGCGGGCCATGGAGACGCTCGAGCGTGCCGGGCTCGAGCAATACGAGATTTCGAATGTCGCCCGGAAGGGGATGGCGTCACGGCACAACCTGAAATACTGGATGGACGGCGAATGGCTCGCGTTCGGCTGCGGCGCCCATTCGACGCGCGGGGGGGTCCGCTGGAAGAACATCTCCGGGACCCAGGACTACATCCAACGCGTGACGAGCGGCGTCGATCCAGGTACGGAGCGTCGGATCCTGTCCGCGAGCGACCGGCTCGAGGAGGCCTTGTTCACCGGGTTGCGGTTGAGCACGGGGCTCGACATCGAGGCCGTGGGCGCGCGGTACGGCACCGATGTGTGGGCGCAATATGGCACGGCTCTGGAGCCGTTCCTGCAGGCACGGTGGCTGGTCCGGGACGGGCCGCGCCTCCGGCTGACGCGCGAGGGGATGTTGATGGCCAACGAGGTGATGGCCGTCTTCGTGTGATAGAGTGTCGTTTCTTTATGCATTGCCCGAGGAGGAGATTGGGATGCGCTCTGCTGTAATTTCGACTTTCGCGCTTGCGGTGGCCCTCGTGCCGGCCGCGGCGTTCGCCCAGGCCACGACGACTGGTGGGCAGCAGCCCCCGGCACAGCCTCCGGCTTCTGCCCAGCAGCCGCCGGCTGCGGCCGCACAGCCGGCGCCAACGGCGCCCAAGGTGCCGTTTGCGACCCCCGCGGGGATTCTGCTGGTCCAGATCAAGCCCGACCAGACCGCCGTCTTCGAGGAGATGGTCGGTAAGCTCAGGGCCGGTTTCGCCAAGACGCAAGACGAGACCCTGAAGAAGCAGGCCGCCGGGTTCAAGGTCTATAAGTCGACCGAGCCCTTTGGCCCGAACACGCTGTATGTCGTGCAGCTCGACCCCGCCGTGCCGAACAGCGAGTACGAGCTCTTCAGCATGCTGCTGAAGACCATGACGCCCGAAGAGCAGCG
>DAIUEK010000252.1:0-3881 GCA_036845165.1 Vicinamibacterales bacterium
GATAGGAGGCCGTGGACAGGGTGTACCAGCCGGAGGCTTCGCGTGAGTAGGAGGACACCAGCGCGGAGACCTGGCCGAGGTGGGGCAGCAGCAAAGAGATGCCCAACCCCAGCGCGCCGATCAGCAGTTCGAAATAGCCGTACGCGCGCAGCAGGGACTCAGGTCGGGCGGCATACCGGCGATCCGACCAGGCTCCCACGACGTAGCTGCCGACGCCGAGCCCCAGCATGAACACCGCGACGACCAGCGACGCCGAGTAGATCGTGTTGCCAAACACGTTGCCAAACACCCGGACCCATACGACCTGGTAGACGAGCCCGCTGAGGCCGGAGAGGAGGAAAAGGAGATAGAGCATAAGAAAAGGCCCGACGTCGATGGGCGATCGGCGTGATCGCGTCAGGCCCTGACCCTCGTCGCAAACAGCGACAACATCTGCTCGACGGGGCTCTGGTCGGTCCGCACGAAGACGTGATCCATCTGCACCCGGTAGAAGGCCTGCGTCAGCGTCTCACGGCGTTGTCGGGCCCGCTCGCTGTACGCCTCGCGGGCGCGCCGACCCAGTCCGACGGTAGCCGCGCGGCCTGACTCCAGGTCGCGCAGGCGGAGGTACCCGAGGCCGGCGGGCAGCGACGATTCGGCCGGATCCTCGGGCACGACGGCGATGACGTCGTGGCGCGCGGCCAGCACCGAGAAATCGGCGCTCGCGAACACATCCTCGTCGGTCATGAAGTCCGACACGAGGAACACAACCGTCATCTTCTTGAGCATGGTCACCAGGGCGCGGACGGCGGGCACGAGTGCCGTCGGCCCCGGCTGCGGCGCCAGCGCCCAGAACCGCTCGAGGATCGCCCACGCGTCCTGGCGTGCGCGTCGCGGCGGACTGAACGCGACGACCTTGTCGGCAAAGGCGAGAAAGCCGGTGTTGATCTGGTCCGACAGGGCGGAAAACAGCAGCGACGCCGTGATCATCGCCAGGGCCTCCTTCTTGGAGGCGTGCGAGCTGCCCAGTTCCATGGACCGCGAGACGTCGAGCGCGATCATCACGTTGAGCTCGCGTTCTGCGTGCGTGTGCCGCACGTACGGCGCGTTCATGCGGGCGGTCACGTTCCAGTCGATCGCCCGCACGTCGTCACCGGGCCGATAGAGCCGGTGCTCCTGGAAATCGAACCCGGCGCCGCGCAGCGGGCTCGTGTGGGCGCCCACCCGCAGGTTACGGATCTTCCTGGCGGAGTACAGCTCGAGATACCGCAGCTCGCGCATGACGTGGTCGGGAATCATGGCTAGGTCATGTTCGTGAAGTGGGGAATCGTGCCAAGCGCCAAGGTGAGCGTGAGGCAGGCGAGCGCAGGAATCACGAACCAGTGAAAGACCGGCACGTCGCGAAGGTACACCTTGCTCGTGAGCGGGCCTTTCTCGATCCCGTCGATGACCCGCGAGGCCGCGTTGAGATCCGCGATCGTGCTCGCGTCGAAGTAGCGGCCCCCGTAGCCCCGGACGGCGGCGACCAGGCGCTCCACTTCGGGCTTCTTCCGAACTCGTGCCTCGATGTCCACGCCTACGATGTGTACGCGAATTCTCGCGGCGTCCGACTGCCCCAGCACCTCGACCGGATCGCGCCCGTGATTGTTCTCCCCGTCGGTGAACAGCACGACCACGCGCCCGCGGCTGTCGCCGGCAACCGTCTGGCGCGCCAGCAGGTAGTTGGCCAGCGCGAGCCCCTCGCCCACGGCCGTCATGCCCTCTCCCCTCACGATCTGGCCGTCGACCATGTCGATGTACCGCCGCAGGTACTCGTAGTCGAAGGAAAGGGGGCTGACGACGTACGCGTTGTCCGAAAAGACGACGAGGCCGATGCGGTCGTCGTGGCGGTGCGCCACGAAGCTCTTGAGGGCGTCCTTCGTCGCTTCGAGCCGGGTCTTGGGTGTTCGGCGAATGGTTCTTGCGTCTGAAGAACCCTCTACGATGGAAACCATCGGCTGCTGCGAGGCCTGTATGCCGATGGGCTCCAGCATGCTGGACGACAGATCGAGCACCATGACGAGGTCCAGCCCGTGCGACTTCACTTCGGATTCGGCAAACGGCAGCACCGGCTCCATGAAACCCAGGCCGGCGAGCGCGAGCGCGGCGGCGAGCGCGACGAAGGGAAGCCGGCGCAGCAGAGAGGCACGGCTGGCACGGCCCACCCAGCCGACGGTGGTCGACGCCGCGTAGCGTCGACGTCCCCGCCACCGGATCACGAGCAGGAGCGCCAGGGCTCCCAGCAGCCACCAGCCGTAGTCCGGCCGCAAAAACCGCATCAGGATCGTCCAGTGCCGATCAACTGCTCGGCCTGGTCGATGGCCGCCTGGCATGCGCCGCGCGGCGGCAGTTCGTCCGGCCTGGCGTACCTCGCCTTCTCGCAGGTGTCGAGGAGGGAGGTCGCCAGGGCTGATGCCTCCCCTTTGCCGTGCGCTGACAGCGCCGATTCGATTTCGGCTGGCGTGAGGCCGTCCGCGGGCACACCCCAGGCGCCGGAAAGATGCCTGCGCACCAGCGCGCTCAGCCGGTCGAACGCCTCTCTGCGTCCTGCTTCGGCCTCGATATCCAGCGCGCGCACGGCGTCCAGGGAGGCATGTTCGTCATGGCGCAGCCGTCTCACGGACTGTCGCGGGCGGCGCTGGCGCAGCCGCCGCAGGAGCGCCACCATCCAAAGAGCGGCCGGCACAATCGACACGATCACGAGGCCAATCCCGATCGGCTTCAGCGTGGCGAACGCGGCGGCGCGCGGCAGGGGCGGCTGCTCGCTGCGGAAATTCGCGGTGTCTCTCGCGTCCGGCAGCAGGCTCCGCACGGCCACGAGCGCCCCCGGCACCACGACCTCGCCGGCCGGCACGACGTCTTCCGGGCGCTGTCCCGGACGCCGCACGTAGTATCGAACGCTCATGTCGCCAATCCGCTGCGTCGCCGGCTCCGGGCGGTAGGTCGTCAGCCGATATGTGAAGCGGTAGACGGTCTCGCCGCCCCCGCGGTCCTCGCGCGTCTGCTCCAGGCCAAGGACCTCGAGTCCTTCGAGCCGAAGCCTGTCGCGGGACAGGTCGTCGGTCAGAATGTCCAGCCCGTGGCTGCACCCGATCTCGACAATGTAGGAGAAGCGATCGCCGATCCAGACGGCGTTTCGATCCACCGACGACCGCGCGCCCACGTAGTTTCGGAGGCGGTCCGCGTTGGGCTCTTGCTTCGAGCGGCCCGAGGGCGGCCGCGCAATCGGCGCCGGTTGTGCGGCGATCGCCCCGTCCCGGGCGAACCCGGCCGAGAGCGCGATCCCGGCGAGCACGACGGCGAACAGGCGGCCTCTGGCCGCCCTGCGAGCGCAAGGGGATGTCATGGGATGGGCACCGTTCGGCCGAGTTCCTTCAGGATCTCGTCCACGTCCACGTTCTCCGCCTGCGCGCGAACGGTCCGGATGATCCGGTGCCGGGTCGCGTCGCACAGGATCTCCTTGACGTCGTCCGGCAGCACGTACGTGCGGCCGTGGAGAAACGCCGTCACCCGCGCCAGCGCGAGGATGTGCTGGTACGAGCGCGGCGAGATGCCCAGCAGGATCAGCTCTTTCAGGTGCGGACAGCCCACCTGCTCGGGCGTCCGTGTGGCCCTTCCGATCCTGACGATGTACTTCCTGATGCGATCGTCGACGTGGACAGCGTCGCGGATGAAATCGCGCAGCAGGACGACCTCTCCGGGAGAGACGCGCCGCTCGACCGAGGTCCCCGCGAGGCGGCGGCGCAACATTTGCTCCTCCTCGTCCGCCGACGGATAGCCCACGCGCAGCATCATCGAGAAGCGATCGAGTTGCGCTTCCGGCAGCGTGTAGACGCCCTCCTGCTCGACCGGGTTCTCGGTGG
>DAIUEK010000253.1:0-3872 GCA_036845165.1 Vicinamibacterales bacterium
AGCCGATGGGGAAGATCTTGTCGAGGCCGTCGGCGGGGCGGGCGATGACGTGAACGCCGATCAGTTCGCCGACGCGCCGCGCCGCGGCCGCGCCCGCGTCCGTGGCGGCTTTCACCGAGGCGACGTCGCCGCGGACGATGGCGGTCACGAGGCCGGCGTCGACTTTCTGCCACCCGACGAAAACGACGTTCGCGGTCTTCAGCATCGCGTCCGCCGCTTCGATCATGCCGACCAGGCCGCGTGTCTCCACGAGGCCGAGCGCGTCGCCGGGCAGGTCTTTGGCCATGGAACGTTGATTCTACGTGATCCGTCCGCGCGCCGCCACCGGCAGACGCTCGAGGACCCGGTCGCCGTCCACGAGCCAGACGAAATCCACCAGGTTTGACACGACGCAGGAGTGATTGGGAATGACGCGCACGAGGTCCCCGGTCCTGAGGTTGCTGTCACCCTCCATCACGCGGACCGTGGCGTGCTCCTCGGACAGGCGCTCAATCAGGAGCGAGGGGTCCGGCTCGATCGCGTCAACCGCGCGCAGCACGACGCCGTAGCCCGCGGTGGGCCCGAATCCTCGCGCGCCGTCCGTCGTCAGCGCCTTGCCGCCGCTGTCGAGGATGACGCGATCGCGCGCCGGGCGGCTGACCACGCGGGTGAGCACGGTGAGCGCGCAGTTGTCCCATGTGGCCGCGCCCAGGGCGACCTGCGTGCGGTCGTAGTACGCGTAATTGCCGGGACGTAACTCGGTCAGGCCGTGCTGCCGCAGCGAGAAACGCGCCGTCGGCGTGGCGCCGACGCTGATCTCGTCGCACGGAACGCCCGAAGCGGACGCCAGGTCGCGCAGCAGCTGCGCCTCGGTGGCGGCGATGGCCTCGGCGTGCTTGTCGGACGTCGCGCCGTAGCCGTTCCCGGCGTGACTGAGCAGCCCGCGGAAGCGGAGCCCCGGCATCGCCGCGATCGCGCGCACCGTGCCGGGAGCGGAAGGGGAGAGGGGATCGATTCCGCAGCGGTGAAAGCCCACGTCGACTTTCACGAGGACGTCGAGCGCGCGTCCGTGCCGCTCGGCGAGCGTCGACCATTCGAGCGCGACCGCCGGGTCGTCCACGATGAACGACAGGGAGATGCGGTCCGCGAGCGCGAAGACGCGGCCGGCGTTGACGGGATTCAACGGATACGGGAGGCGGATGTCCGTGACGCCCGCGTCCGCGAAGACCTCGGCTTCGCCAAGCTTCGCGCAGCAGATGCCCACGGCGCCTCGCTCGATCTGCATGCGCGCGATCCGCGGCGACTTGTGCGTCTTGGCGTGCGGGCGCAGGCGCAGGCCGCGCGCGTTCGCCGCCGCCTGCATGCGCGACAGGTTGCCCGTCAGGCGCGAGGATTCGACAAGGACCGCCGGTGTCGGGATCTCGGTGATGCGCATCAACTCGAACGCTTCGGTTTCTCGAGGTTTGGCAGGTTGCCGTCGGCGTCTTCGGGATCCCGCGCCCCGGCCTTCTCTTCGACGATGAGCTCGATGGCGTTGCGCTTGTCCTGGTTGAGGAGATCGTAGATCGCGCCGGACGCGCCGGGCCCCGGGCCGCCGTGTCCACCGCGCCGCTTCTGGAAGACGGTCACGACGAGGACGACCACGAAGGCGAGAACGACCACCGCCCAGACGAGGTCTGCCGCGTATTCGGGATTCAACTCCCCGATTATCCGACAATCAGTGATTTGGGGTCAGGTCTGTATATGGCGCGACGGCGGGCATCAGGTCTATAGATGGGCACATTGGAGGTGACCGGGTCACCGCATTGCCGCCATTTGCAGACCTGACCCCCGGAGTCAGGCGATAAACCCCAGCTTCTGCGAGTTGGTGAAGCCCGGGAATATCGTCCTGGTGTCGGTGACGCCGAGATGGCCGGCGACGACCTCGGCAAACACGCTGCGGAAGTCCGTCGTGACCGCGAGATCCCGTCCGTCGTAGCGCTGCTCGCGCGCGAGGCCGGGCCACCGGCCGTAGACCTTCCCGCCGCGGACGTTCTGCCCGCCGATGATCATCATGGCGTTCCCGTGGCCGTGGTCGGTTCCGCGATTGCCGTTCTCGGCCACCGCGCGCCCGAACTCGCTCATCGTCAGGATGACGATGTCGGCCATGCGGCCGCCGAGATCCTGCGCGAGCGCCGCGATGCCGCGGCCGAAGTCGTCGAGGCGCGCGCCGAGCTGTCCGGCCGAGGATCCCTGGTTCACGTGGGTGTCCCAGCCGCCCGCCTCCGCGAAGGCGATCTCGAGGCCGACGTCCGCCTTGATCAACTGCGCAATCTGTCGCAGCGCGTCGCCGTACCCGGACCTGGGATAGTCGGCGCCGTGTTCCGGCTGGTACTTCGTCGGGTCTGCGGACTTCAACATGCGGACGGCGTCGAACGCCTGGCCGCCGGTGCCCTTGAGCACCTTGTCGGCCGCGGCGGCGTACTCGGACTCGAAGGACGCCTGCACCATGTCGGTCGCCTGCCCGGCGCGGATGCCGAACTGCCCGATTTGTCCCATCGCGAGCGCCGGCTCGAGGCCCTGCAGCGAGCGCGGCATCTGCGGCGAGAGGGCGACGGCGCGGAACGGCGTCGCGTCGGCATGCTCACGCGCGTGCAGGTAGCGATTCAGCCACCCATCCTGCGTGCTCTTCACGCCCGGCGTGGCGGTCTCCATGTAGTCCTGCGCGTCGAAGTGCGAGCGCGTGCCGTCCGGCGAGCCGGAGGCGTGCACGATCGCGAGCTGCCGCGAGTCCCACAACGGTTTGAGCGGGGCCAGCCTGGGGTGCAGGCCGAAGAAGCCGTCGAGATCGACCGCGCCGTCCGCGACGTTCGGCTTGGGGATCGCGATGCTCGGGCGCGCCGCGTAGTACTCGCCTTCGCCGAACGGCACCACCATGTTCAGGCCGTCGACCGCGCCGCGCTGGAAGATCGTGATGAGGATCTTCCGCCGCGCGGTGCCGACCGCTTCGACGGTGCGGGCGAGAAACGCGGGGGCGAAGCCAAGGCTCAGGAGCGCCAGGCCGCCGTTCTTCATGAAGACGCGTCGAGAGAACATAAGAACCTCTCAGGTCCGGGTGAGGCCGGACACTACCGTCGCTGAAATTCCGGCGACCCGAGCGTGAGGGCCGCGATTTGCCTCGGGTCAGTCGCCTTCGCGATCGTCGCCGCCGTCGAGGCCGACACGTCGTCCGCCAGGGCGGCGCTCACGGGGCTTGTCCCCGCCTGCACCCCCCGCATCCGTCCACTCACCAGCTGCAGGGCGAAGTTCATCCGGTTCAGCAGCGCGCCCGTGTTGACCCACGCCTCGGCCTTGTCGGCGTAACCGGTCGGCGGCTGGCACATGTAGAGCGGCATGCCGAGCTGACGGACGGCCTGCCCGAGCGGCGTCGCGTCGCTGACGTCGGTTCCGGTTGCGCGAACCGCCGAGACCACGAACTCGAGCGGCGTCTTCACCTTCGCGCGGTACGCGTCGGCGGAGAAGAATTCGGGCGAGGTCAGGATCGTGCGCATGACTTCGCGGATGTCGCCGTCGGTGTCACGGAACCGCGTGGCGGCGCGCGCCACCAGCGCCGGCGGGGGCGTATCGGACACGAACCGCCGCACCAGCTTGGTCGCGATGAACGTCGCGGTCGACGGCTGCGTCGCCAGGATGTCGAGCACCTGCTCGCCATCCGACTGCCCGCCGCCGGCTTTGATCTTGTGTCCGAGCACGATCTTTTCGCGCGTGTCATGCGCGCGGTCGTCGAACCGGAACTGCCCACCCAGGCGCGGTCCGAGGATCGTCCATCCGGTGAAGGCGCGCGCGACGTTGATCACGTCCTGCTGCGTGTAGCCGCCGTCGACGCCGAGCGTGTGCAGCTCCATCAGCTCGCG
>DAIUEK010000254.1:0-3841 GCA_036845165.1 Vicinamibacterales bacterium
GGTGGCGAGAACCGACCCGAGGACCCGATTGGCTTCCTGGTTCCTGGGATCGACCGTGAGGGCGTCTTCCGCCGCGACAATGGCTTCGGGCGCCCTCTCCTGGCGCGCGTAAAGAGCCGCCAGCTCGGCGCGCGGCTCGGCGCTGCGGGGATCGAGCTCGATGGCCTTGTGGAAGGCGGTGACGGCCTCGTCGACTTTCCCGGCCCCTTCGAGATAGCGCCCGATCAGGAAGTAGTAGGTGGCATCCGCCGATCCCTGGTCACTCGGTCCCTTGTCCCTCAGTCCCTGGGTCGCGGGTCCATTGGTCCCTGGTCCCTTAGTCCCTGGTCCGCTGGTCCCTGGTCCCTGGGGTGATGCGATCGAGATCGCGAGGCAAAGAGCAAGGGGTATCAGAGGCATCATGTGACCGATGACTATAATAGTCCCTGACGACCGACGAGGGACCTGCGGACCAGGGACCCAGGGACTGAGGGACGAGGGACTGATAAATGCCCGTAGATCCTGAGCTGCTCGAGATTCTGGCGTGCCCCAACTGCAAGACGAAGGTGGAGCTGGTCAAAGGAGGCACCGCGCTCAAGTGCCCGCAGTGCCGGCGTGTCTATCCCATCAAGGACGACATCCCGGTGATGCTCATCGACGAAGCGACCATCGAGCCATAGGCGAAAGACTGAAGACAGAAGACCGAAGACAGAAAATCCTGCTGGTGAGATTGCGGCTGATTGGCGACGTGGTCTTCACGACGCCGCTCATACGCGCGCTGCGGCGCGCGTATCCGGACGCGCGGATCGCGTATCTCGTCGAGGAGGAGGCCGCGCCGGTGGTGCAGCACAACCCGCATCTCGACGAGGTCATCATCGCGCCGCGCACGCGGGGGGTGCGGCGGATCGCGGACGACCTGGCGCTCGCGCGCCGGCTGCGGCGCGAGCGGTTCACGCTCGTCCTGGACCTGCACGGCGGCCCGCGGAGCGCCTGGCTGACGTGGGCGAGCGGCGCGCCGGAACGGATCGGGTACGACGTCAAGGGGCGGCGGTGGATGTATACGCGCATCGCCCGCCGCGCGCGTGAGCTGCGCCCCAGGCATTCGGTGCTCAATCAATGGGATCTCCTCGAGGCGATCCCGGGCTGGAGCGGCGGGAGGGCGGACGAGACGCGCGACCCCGTCGAGATGGCGCTCGAGGCGACGGCCGACGCGCGGATGGAGGCGAGGCTCGCACGCGCCGGCGTGACCGGCCGGGATGACCTGGTGGTCCTGCACGTCAGTGCGGGGAACCCGTTCAGGCGCTGGCCGGAAGGATGTTTCGCGGAGACCGCCGCGGCGCTGGCCGCGGCACACCCACGGCGGAGGGTCGTCCTCAGCTCGGGGCCCTCAGACCGTGACGCGGCGACACGCATTGCGGCGGACGCGCGCGTTCGGCTCGGGGCCGACGCCGGCCGCATCATCGATCTGGGAGAATTCGATCTGCAGGAACTCAGAGCATTGATTGGACGGAGCCGCCTGTTCGTCGGCGGCGACACGGGGCCGCTGCACATCGCCGCGTCCACGATGACGCCGGTCGTGGGCATCTACGGGCCGACGCTCGCCGCGCGGTCGGCCCCCTGGCGGCCGTCCACGATTCCCACGTTTGCCGTCGAGCAGCCGGATCTCCCCTGCCGCCCGTGCGATCAGCGCGTGTGCGCCCCGGGAGACTTTCGATGCCTCACGCAGCTGACGGCCGCCTCGGTCATCGCGGCGGCGGAGCAGGCATTGGGGGGCATGTGAGAACTGAGGCGGCCAACACCTGGAGCGACGGCTGGTTCGACGCCATGCCGGCGCTGCCGTCGTCGCCGCTCGAGCGCGCCGCGTGCCTGGCGCTGCTCGCCTTCGCGGCGGCGCTGCAGGTGTCCATCGCGGCGGCGGACATCCTGCTGACGATCGCCGGTCTCCTCTGGGTCGGCGTGCTCATCCGGAATCACGAGCGCGTCGAAGTCCCCCGGATGTTCTGGCCGCTCTTGGCTTACGCGGGGGCGACGCTCGTGGCGGCGGTCTTCTCCGTGGATCCGCGCGTCAGCCTGATCGACTGCAAGCAGCTCGTCCTGCTCATCATCGTCCCGCTCACGTACCGGCTGTTCCGCGGGCGCCGCGCCCTGCTCGCCGTCGACGTCGTCATCACGATCGGCGCGCTCAGCGCGACGTGGGGCATCGTCCAGTACCTGATCCTCAATTTCGATCATCTCGGGCGGCGGCCGCAGGGGACCCTCGGGCACTACATGACGTACTCGGGGCTGCTGATGCTGGTCGCCTGCGCCGCGGTCTCGCGCGTCATGTTCGCGAAGCACCACCGCGCGTGGGCCGCGCTCGTCCTGCCCGCGCTCGCGCTCGCCCTGATCTTCACGTTCACGCGCAGCGCCTGGGTCGGCGCGTGCGTCGGCATCGGGATGCTGTTCCTGCTGCGGGATTTCCGGCTGCTGGCGCTGCTGCCCGTCGCGCTGGGCGGCTTTCTCGCCTTCGCGCCGGCGGAACTGACCGCGCGCCTGTACTCGACCTTCAGCCTGTCGGATCCGTCGAACGTGGATCGGGTCGCGATGATGAAGTCGGGCTTTCACATCATCAAGGACGACCCGCTCACCGGGGTCGGGCCCGACATGATCATCCAGGTCTATCCGCACTATCGCGACAAGACCGCCGTCAACCAGTTGAGCCCGCACCTGCACAACGTGCCGCTGCAGATCGCGGCGGAGCGGGGGCTGCCGGCGCTGGCGATCTGGCTCTGGTTCATCGGCACGCTGGTGCGCGACTTCCTGCGCCGGCGCGGGTCGGAGTACCCGTCGCTGTCGAATGCCGGGCTCGCGGCGATCGGCGCCATGCTGGCGGCGGGGCTGTTCGAATACAATTTCGGCAACTCCATGTTCCTGATGCTGTTCCTCGTCCTCGTGACGCTTCCCTACGCGGCCGAACGCGCGCCGGTGACGTCCGGGACGCCGCTTCCCCATGCCCGCCGAGCCGACTGACCTCCACGCGCTGCTGGGTCGCGCCCGCGGCCGCGCCGTGCTCATCGTCGGCGACCTGATGCTCGATCATTTCGTGATCGGGCGCGTCGATCGCATTTCCCCTGAAGCGCCCGTGCCGGTGGTGCAGTTCGACCACGAGAGCTACCGGCTTGGCGGGGCCGCGAACGTCGCGAACAACGTGGCGTCGCTCGGCGGCAGCGTCGAGATCGCCGGGCTCGTCGGTAACGACGCGGAGGGGTCGCGGCTGGTGGAACACCTCCGCCGCGCGGGGATCGGGACGTCGGCGATCCTCGCGGACACGGGTCGCTGCACAACTCGGAAGCTCCGGGTCGTGACGACGCGCAACCAGCAGGTGGCGCGGATTGACTACGAGTGCGACCGCGCCGTCGACGGGGATCTCGAGGCGACGCTGGTGAACCGGATTCGCCAGGCGGCGGCGCGCGCCGACGTGGTGCTCGTCTCGGATTACCAGAAGGGGGCGGTGACGAGGGCGACCGCGCAGGCGGCGATCGGCGCGGCCCGGGCGAAAGGGGTGCCGTCGCTCGTGGACCCGAAGGTGCCGCACATCGAGTACTACGCGGGGGCGTCGCTCATCACGCCCAACCACCACGAGGCGGAAGCGGTCACGCTGCAACGGATCCGGAACACCGGCGAGGCGCGATCGGCGGCCCGGCGTTTCCGCGAGCGCGCGAAATGCGACAGCGTGCTCATCACCCGCGGCGAGCACGGCATGTGGCTGCTCGGGACCGACGGGGAGTTCGACCTGCCCGCGGAGGCGCGCGAAGTCTCGGACGTGACGGGCGCCGGGGACACGGTGATCGCCGCCATCGCGTTGGGCCTGGCGGCCGGCGGC
>DAIUEK010000255.1:0-3823 GCA_036845165.1 Vicinamibacterales bacterium
GGCCATCCTCCACGTGGTCGTGGATCGACTGCGCGTCCAGGCCGACATGCTGACCCGGCTGACCGATTCCATCGAGACCGCGTACGGCGAGGGCGGCGGCGCAGCGTTCGCGCTCGAGTTGCCGGCGAGGGAGGCGGGCGGCGGCGCAGGTGCCGATCCCCGTCTTCACGTCTTCTCGGAACGGTTCGAGTGCCGCGCGTGCGGCATTGCCTACGAGGACCCACAGCCGCGGCTCTTCTCGTTCAACAATCCGTTCGGCGCCTGCCCGACCTGCCACGGTTTCGGCAACGTCATCGAGCTGGATACGGACCTCGTCGTCCCCGACCCGACGCGATCGATCCAGGACAACGCGATCGAGCCGTGGAGCAAGCCACACTACCGGTCGAGCCTGGCCGAACTGAAACGCGCGGCGCGCGCCGGGGGTGTGCGCCTTGACGTGCCGTGGGCCGAACTGGCGGCCGACGAAAAGCGGTTCGTCATGGACGGAGACGGCGGCGACTACGTGGGAGTCCGCGGCTTCTTCGCGTGGCTCGAGCGGAAGAAATACAAGGTCCACATCCGCGTGTTCCTCAGCCGTTACCGCGGGTATCAGACGTGCCCGGATTGCGGCGGCGCCCGGCTGCGGCGCGAAGCGCGGGACGTGCGTGTCGGCGGGCGCACGATCGACCAGGTGTGCGCGTTGACCGTGCGCGAGGTCCAGCGGTTCTTCAGCGAACTGGCGCTCGGCGAACGCGAGGCGGCGATCGCCGAGAAGGTGCTGGCCGAGTTCCGGCGTCGGCTGTCGTTTCTCAGCGAGGTTGGCCTCGACTATCTGACGCTCGACCGGCTGTCGTCAACGCTGTCGGGCGGCGAGTCCCAGCGGATCAATTTGGCGACGTCGCTCGGCTCGGCGCTCGTCGGGACGCTCTATGTGCTCGACGAGCCGTCGATCGGCCTGCACCCGCGCGACAATCTCCGGCTGATCGCGATCCTCCGCCAGCTTCGCGACCAGGGCAACACGGTGCTCGTCGTCGAGCACGATGCTGACATGATCCGCGTGGCCGATCACATCGTCGATCTCGGGCCGGGCGCCGGTGAACAGGGCGGCCGGGTGGTGTACTCGGGCACCCTGGAGGGACTGTTGCGGGAGCAGCGGTCGCTCACGGCCCGCTATCTGCGAGGGGAGCTGGCGATTCCCGTGCCGCGCGAGCGGCGGCGCGGCACCGGGCAGCGCCTCAGCGTGCTAGGCGCGAGCGAGCACAACCTGAAGACGATCGACGTCACGATTCCGCTGAACACCCTCACGTGCGTGACGGGCGTCAGCGGGTCGGGGAAGTCCACGCTCGTCCACGACATCATCTACCCGGCGATCAAGCGGCTGAAGGGCGAGGGCGAGAAGAAGGTGGGCGCGCATCGCGGCCTGACGGGCACCGAGTACGTGAGCGACGTGGTGCTCGTGGACCAGGCGCCCATCGGGAGGACACCGCGCTCGAACCCGGTCACCTACCTGAAGGCGTTCGACCCGATCCGCGAGCTGTTCGCCTCGACCAAGGACGCGCGGACGCGGGGGTTGACGGCCAGCCATTTC
Organism: Vicinamibacterales bacterium; assembly: GCA_036845165.1. Classification (GTDB taxonomy): domain Bacteria; phylum Acidobacteriota; class Vicinamibacteria; order Vicinamibacterales; family 2-12-FULL-66-21; genus JAICSD01. Next base: position 1,568 of record DAIUEK010000255.1, read on the forward strand.
TCGTTCAATGTGGCGGGCGGGCGTTGCGAGACGTGCGAGGGCGCAGGACAGATCCGCGTGGAGATGCAGTTCCTCGCCGACGTGTTCGTGCCCTGTGAGCAGTGCGACGGGAAGCGGTTCAAGCCGCAGGTGCTCGACGTCCGCTATCGCGGGCGGAACGTGCACCAGGTGCTCGAGATGACGGTGCGCGAGGCGCTGATGTTTTTCGCCGGCTCGCCGAAGGTGCTGCGGCGGCTGCACCTGCTCGACGAGATTGGCCTCGGCTATCTGCGCCTCGGCCAGCCGGCGACGACGCTCTCGGGCGGCGAGGCGCAGCGCATCAAGATCGCCGCGCACCTGGCGTCGCGCACGGGCGACCGGATCCTCTACATCCTCGACGAGCCGACGACGGGGCTGCACTTCGACGACATCGCGAAGCTGCTGGCGGCCTTCCGGAAATTGCTGCAGGCCGGCCACTCGCTCCTGGTGATCGAGCACAATCTCGATGTCATCAAGACGGCGGACCACCTGATCGACCTCGGGCCGGAGGGCGGTGAGGACGGCGGGTGGATCGTCGCGACCGGGACACCCGAGGAAGTTGCCGCAGTCGAGGCTTCTCACACCGGCCATTACCTGCGCACGGTGTTGTGAGGAGGTGCCAGACGTGAAAAAAGTGATGTGTCAAGACCTGACCCCAGCGGTGGTGGCGCTGCTGGTGGGCGCGGCGCTGGCGGGGGCGCAGCAGGTGCCGTTCGACGAGGCAGTGGGGCGCCTGAAGCTGCCGGACGTCTCAGCCCGTACGTCGGCCTTGCGACTGCTCGAGGAGTCGGGATACCCGGAAGCCGGTGTCCCGATCGCCGCGCTGCTGAGCGATCCTGAAGACCGGTTGCAACGGGCCGCCGTGTACGTCGAACTCGGCCTGTTCCTCGGGGCGCGCATCGAGATGCGTCGCCATGTCGCGCTGGTTATCGAGGTTCGCGACTCGCACCCGGCTGCCGGCGCGTTCGACCGTCCCTGGTCGTCCCTGCCGATCGCGCCCGTGCCCGTGGGCGTGGTCGCCGCCATGCTCGGACCGATCCGGCACGAGAACCTCGACTTTCGCATCGAGGCCACCTACGCGCTCGGGATTCTCGGACAACTCGAGGAGACGCCGCCCCCTCCGGGATACCGCGCCGTCGCCGAAGGGCTCGCCGAGCGGCTGGTTGACCCGGCGCCCGCCGCCCGCATCGCCGTGGCGCGCGTCGCCGGGCGGATCTTCAGGCGATGCTCCGCGCCGTGCGAGGTCGCAGGTCTCGATCGCCTCGGCGACGCCCTCGTGCACACGCTGAACGATCCCGACCGTGGGGTTCGACTGGCCGCGCTCGACGCGCTGGCGGACCTTCGCTGGGGCCGCTCGATGCAGGCGATCACCGCCGCCTACGACTACTACCAGAAGGGGCCGGATGCGCTGGCGTACCTGTTCGCGCTGGCGCGGATCGGGCACCCGGCGTCCGCACCGGTGTTCAAGGCGGCGTTGTCACGCAAGGAAGAAGCGTTCCGCCTGGCAGCGGTTGAAGGCCTGGCGCGTATCGGCGGTGCCGACGCGGTCACTGCCGCGCAGTCGGTTGGCGCGGCCGGGTCGCGCGGTCTGCAGCTGGCGACGGCCTTCGCGGAGACGCGTTCCGGCGAGGCGCGTGCGATCGACCGGCTCGTCCAGGCCGTGGATGAAGGCCCCACGCGCCTGCAGGCGCGCGACTACCTGATTGAGGTCGGCAAGGGATCGGCTGCGCCGGCGGCCACCGCGCTGGGTTCCACCGGCCCCGAGACCCGCCTCGCGCTGATCGAGGTCCTGAGCGTCGTCGGCGGCGCCGGCGAACTGCCGGCGATCGAGGCCCTGCAGAATGACAAGGACGAGAAGGTCGCGGCCGCGGCCGAGCGCGCCGCGATGAGGATCAAGGCGCGGGCGAGGCAATGACGCTGCCCCGGGCGTTCTACGACCGGCCCACACTCCAGGTGGCGACCGAGCTCATCGGGAAGGTACTGGTCCACCGAAGCGCGGACGGAACGACCGCGGGCGCGATTGTCGAAGTCGAAGCGTACATCGGCGAGGAGGATCCTGCCTGCCACGCCGCCCCGGGCCCGACGGCCCGCAATCAGCCGCTCTATGGTCCGCCCGGGTTCGCCTACGTCTACCTCAACTACGGGATCCACAACCTCTTCAACGTGATCACGGAGCGGGCAGGGCAGCCGGCTGCGGTGCTGATACGCGCGCTCGAACCGCTCGACGGCCTGGCGCTC
>DAIUEK010000256.1:0-3782 GCA_036845165.1 Vicinamibacterales bacterium
CCACCGATCTTGACCGCTTCATGGCCACCGCGCTGCAGCGGCGGGATGTCGATCGCAAGACGATCAACGACTACGTGCTCGACGAGGTGGAGAACTTCGAAGTGCTCGGGCCCGGCAAGGTGCCCTTCGCGCGGATGCGCCGCGAATACACGTGGTACGTGCGCGACGGGATCCACGTCCGCAGCCCGCTGAAAATCGACGGGGTCCCGATCTCCGAGTCTGAGCGGCGTGCGTACGAAGCGCACTGGATCAAGAGCGAGGAGAACCGCCGGAAGTTCCGCACCAAGCGCGACGAGAAACGCACCGCGGAGGGCAAGCCGCCGGCCCTCAGCGTGCCGTCGATCAACGAGCCGCGCTTCGTCTCCGAGTCCTACTTCATGGACTTCAAGTTCGAGCCCGGCAACTACTACCTCGCTGGCAAGGAGGCGATTGACGGCCACGAGGTGCTCAAGGTCGACTATCTCCCGACCAAGCTGTTCGACGACTCTGGGAAGGAGTCGAAGGAGGGGGAGGCATCGAAGACGCGTTCGAAGGGGTCGAAGGAACAAAAGAAAAGCGCGAAGGAGCAGAAGGCGGACGAGGAGATCGACCGCAAGATGAACAAGACAGCGCAGGTCACGCTCTGGGTCGATCCTGCGTCGCACCAGATCGTGAAATACACATTCGACAACGTGTGGATGGATTTCCTGCCGGGTGGATGGCTGGTGAAAATCGACGACCTGCGCGCGTCGATGCAGATGGGGCAGCCGTTTCCAGGCGTCTGGCTGCCGAACAATTTGTCGATCCACGCCGGCCTGACGCTCGCGCTCGGCCCGATGGAACTGGCGTATCACCGCCAGTTCTCGAACTACCGCAAGGCCGACGTCTCCTCGAGGATCACGGTGCCGAAACGGGATGTGCAGTGATGCTGGCGGCCACCCTGCTGTTGTTCCTGGCGACACCCGGCCTACAAGACAAGATCGCCGAGATCCGCGTCCATGGCAACGCCACGCTCAGTGACGCCGCGGTGATCGCCCTCGCGGGCGTGGCGGTGGGCGCGGCGCTCGAGGCCGGCGGCACCGACGCCGTGGAGAAGCGTCTCCGCGACAGCGGCAGGTTCGACGAGGTCCAGGTCCGCACACGCTACCGCACGCTGGCGATGGACGAGGTCGCCCTCGTCCTCCTCGTCCACGAGCGGCCGGGCATTTCCGCCACCGGCGAGCCGCCCGGCATCTTCCGTCGCTTTCGCAGCCGACTGATGTTCTTCCCCATCGTCCAGTACGACGACGGGTATGGGTGGACCTATGGCGGGCGCACGGCGATGGTCGACGCGATCGGCAAGGGCACGCGGCTGGCGGTGCCGCTGTCGTGGGGCGCGACCCGGCGCGCCGCGCTCGAGGCGGATCGCACGTTCAAGACGGGGCCGCTGACGCGGCTGTCGGGTTCGTTCGGTGTGTCGCAGCGCGAGAACCCTCATTACCGGATCGACGACCGGCGCACGGAGGTGAACGCCCGCGCGGAACGGCGGCTGTTCAACAAGGTGACGTTCGGCGGTGAGCTGGGCCGCACGCGCGTGACCTTCCGGCCGGTCCAGGAGAGCTTCTGGACGAGCGGCGCGGACGCGACGCTGGACACGCGCCGCGATCCCTCCTTCCCATCCGACGCCGTGCTCGCGAGCGTGGCGTGGAGCCGGCTGAATGCCATCGGGGCGACGAGCTTTGGCGCCTCGGGCGCGTCGGTCGATCGCTACCGGGTCGATGCGCGCGGGTTCAAGCGCCTCTTCGGCCAGACCGTGATCGCGGCCCGCGCGGAGTACGACACGGCGTCCGCCCCGCTGCCGCAGTACGAGCAGTGGCTGCTCGGCGGCTCGAGCCTGCGCGGCAGTTCGTCGGGCACCTACGCCGGCGACAAACGGTTCCTCTGGTCGGCCGAGCTCCGCGTGCCGTTCTCGTCCCCCTTCAGCGTCGGGCGCCTCGGGTTCAACGCGTTCCTGGACGGCGGCGCCACCGCCGCCTACGGCGACCGAATCCGGGATCAACCGAGGCGGCGGAGCGCCGGGGCGGGCCTGTTCCTGATCGCGACGGTCCTGCAGGTGAACGTCGACGTGGCCCATTCGCGCGACGGCCACGGCACGCGGTTCCACTTCGGCACAGGATTCACGTTCTAGAACCTTCTGATATCCTTCCCCCCGCATGGCCGTCACCACCGCGGGCGTCACCGACGCCGCCAACCAACGTAACGCCGTCCTCGCCGGGTTTCTCGGCTGGACGTTCGACGCGTTCGACTTCTTCATCCTCACGCTCCTCATCGAGGACCTCGCGCACGCGTTCTTTCCGGGTTCGCCGCTGGCGGACGCGCGACCGCGGATCGCGCTCGCGATCACGCTGACGCTGGTGATGCGCCCCGTCGGCGCGATTGTCTTCGGCCTGATGGCCGATCGCTTCGGGCGGCGGCTCCCGCTGATGCTGAACGTCGTGTTCTACGCGACGATCTCCATCCTCTGCGGCTTCGCCCAGAGCTACTGGCAATTCATCGCGCTGCGCATGCTGTTCGGGATCGGCATGGGTGGGGAATGGGGCGTCGGCGCGTCGCTCGCGCTTGAGTCCGCCTCGCCGCGGATCCGCGGCCTGCTCTCAGGCCTGCTCCAGGAAGGCTACGCGGCCGGCAACCTGCTCGCGGCGCTGGCCTTCCGGACCGTGTATCCGTGGGCGGCCGCCCACTATCCCGGCAACGCCTGGCGGGTAATGTTCTTTCTCGGCGGCTTCCCGGCGCTGCTGTCGTTCTTCATCCGGATGCGCGTCAGGGAATCCGCGGCCTGGCACGAGCACCGGACCGACTGGGCCACATACCGCGGCATCCTGCTGAAGAATGGGAGGCGATTCCTCTACCTGGTCCTGCTCATGACCGCGATGAACTTCATGTCGCACGGCACGCAGGACATGTATCCGACGCTGCTCGGCACGTTCGGTTACACCAAGATGCGGATTGCCGACATCACGATGCTGTCGATGATCGGCGCCGTGCTCGGCGGCCTCGCCTTCGGCGCGTACTCGGACCGGTCGGGACGCCGCCGCGCCATGATCACGGCCGCCAGTTGCGGCCTGGTCGTCCTGCCGATGTGGATCGCCGGCTTCAGCCCGCTCACCACCATCGTCGGCGTGTTCCTGATGCAGTTCTTCGTGCAGGGCGCCTGGGGCATCATCCCGGCGCACATCAACGAGCTATCCCCCGCCGCCGCACGCGCCTTTTTCCCTGGCTTCGCGTACCAGTTGGGGGTGATGTGCGCCTCGTCGATCCCGTACCTCGAGTCCACGCTGGGCGAGGTCTTCACGTATAAGCAGGCGATGGGCGTGCTCATGACGATCATTTTCGTCGGCGTGATCCTCGTCGTCTGGCGCGGGCCCGAGGCGAAGGGGATCAGCTTCAGGAAGAGTTCGCAGTAGGCAGTAGGCGGTAGGCAGTTTGCGGTCCCCGCTCTTAGGACCGCGCTCGTGGGATAATCGGGATGTCGGGGCGTAGCGCAGCCTGGTAGCGCATCTGCTTTGGGAGCAGAGGGTCGGGGGTTCGAATCCCTCCGCCCCGACCATATTTCACAATGTCGTTTGCAACGAGATTGCAACGGAATCAGAAAGGGCGCCCTCGCGGCGCCTTTTTATTCCGTTGGACGCCAACCAGATGACAACCCGCCGAGCAGCGCTGAGGACATCCAGCGCACCCGATTTCCGGCGCGAACCGGCCGTGCGCCGAGCCCAAGCGCTATAACTGCGCTTTGACGTCCTCAACGTGGATCACCATCGCGCCCC
>DAIUEK010000257.1:0-3764 GCA_036845165.1 Vicinamibacterales bacterium
GCGAGCGTCTTGTAGCGCTCCTCCATCTCGCGGACGGCCCAGCGCAGCGCGTTGGCCGCCAGCTTGGGATCCATCACCACCGGCGTCAGCAGATGCGGAATGTCCTCGTACATGCCCAGCTCGAGGCGCTTCGGGTCCACCATGATGAAGCGCACGTCGTCCGGCGTCGCGCGCATCAGGATGCTGGTGATCATCGCGTTCACGCTGACCGACTTGCCGGCGCCGGTCGATCCGGCGATCAGGAGATGCGGCATCGTGGCCAGGTCGGTGAGGAACGGCTCGCCGTGGATGGTCTTGCCCAGGGCCAGCGTCAGCTTCGACGTGGAGCGCCGGTAGGCGTCCGACTCCAGCAGCTCTCGCAGGGAGATCTGCTCCCGGTTGGGATTGGGAATCTGGATCCCGACGGTCGACTTCCCGGGAATGCGGTCGATGATCACCGACTCGGCCTGCATCGCGAGGCAGAGGTCGTCGGCGAGGCCGGTGATCTTGCTGTACTTCACCCCGGCATCCGGTTTGAACTCGTACGTCGTGACGACGGGACCGGGATGGATCTGCACGACCGAGCCTTCGACCGAGAACTCGCGGCATTTCTCCTCGAGCAGGCGCGCCCCGTCCATCAGCTCGCGCTCGTCGATCTTGCTCTCCGCCTTGGGGGCGTCGAGCAGCGCGTTCGGCGGGAGCGTGAAGGCCCCCTTCTTCCGCTCGACCGGCGACTTCTCGGGCTCCGAGAGCGGCAGCGTCGGTTCTTTCGCCGCGACGGGCGCGGGGGTGAGACGTTTAATCGGCGTCGGCGTCGGCTTCGACGCGGCGGCCCTCAGCGCGGCGGCGGCGGCGTTGACCATCGCGGCCGCCCTGGAGCGGGAAGGAGTCGAAGGAGCGCTCGAAGACGCGTCCCTGGCGACCAGAGCAGGAAGATCCTTCGATTCCCTGGGAAGGTCCTTCGACTCCTTCCCGAGGTGCTTTTTCAGGACTTCCTGGCGCTGCTTGTCGCGCTGCTTCTCGTCGCGGCGCTGCTCGAACGCCGCCTTCATGGTCACCCACCGCGCCTGCCCGAGCTGCGCCAGGGCAGAGAAGAGGCGCCCGAACGAGAACTGCGTCGAGAGGATGATCGCCGCGAAGAGCAGCGTCAGGATCAGGATGATCGATCCCGTGCGGTTCAGGTACTCGGCGAGCACCGCCGCGAGCCGGTCGCCGATGTACCCGCCGGCGCGGAACTCCTTGCCGCCCACGTCGAGCGTGCCGAACGCGAGGGACAGGAACGACGAGATGCAGCCGAAGAGCAACAGCGCGCCCATCAACTTCGTGTACGCCGCGTCCATCGTCCGGCACCAGAAGTAGTGCCAGCCGATGACGACGAGGACGAGCGGGATCAGGTAGGCGGAGTAGCCGAGCATCTGGTACGACAGCTCGCCGACGAACGCGCCGATGCGCCCCGCGAAATTCGTCGGGGCCAGGTCCGATCCCGTATTGAAGAACCACACCGGGTCAGACGCGCTGTAGCTGGCGAGCGAAATCAGCCACAGGAGGGCGGTGGCGAAGAACACCACGCCCAGGAACTCGCTCACGCGACGGGACAATGCGCTGGACGCCACGTCAGATCTCCATGACCACCGGCAGCACGAACGGCCGGAGCCCCGAACGCTTGCGGAAAAACCGCTGGAGGTCCACTCGAATCTTCTCCTTGATGAGGCCGGGATCGGTCCGCTCTTCCACGCTGGCGCCGTCGATCGCGGCCCCCACCAGCCCCGGAATCTCTTTCAGCAACGCCTCGGTCCTCGCATCGAGCACGAATCCGCGCGTGATGACATCCGGCGTCTCCTCGAGCATCCCGGACAGGCGGTTGATGGCCACGACCGGGACGACCAGCCCGTCCCCCGCGAGATGCCGCCGGTCGCGCAGGACCTCGTCGCCCACCTCACCGCTGCGCGTGCCGTCGATCAGGATCCGGCCGGCGGCGACCTTGCCGGTGATCCGCGCCCCGTCCTCGTCGATCCGGATCACGTCGCCGTTCTCGGCCAGCACGACCTTCGTGCCGGGGCAGACCGCCTTCGCCATCCGCGCGTGCCGCGCCAGCTGCCGGTATTCCCCGTGTATCGGCACGAAGTACCGCGGCCTGATGAGGGAAAGCATGAGCTTGAGCTCTTCTTCGCTTCCGTGTCCCGACACGTGCACATGCCTGGTCGCCTCGTTCACGATGTCCGCGCCGCGCTTCGCGATGTGGTTCATCACGCGGCCAATGGCCTTCTCGTTCCCGGGGATCTCCCGCGCCGAAAACACCACCACGTCGTCGTCCTCGATCCTGGCGTGCCGGTGATCGTCGATGGCGATCCGCGGCAATGCCGCCTGCGGCTCTCCCTGCGAGCCGGTGCAGATGCAGACAATGTCCTGCGACGGGTAGCTCCGGATGTCGCTGTCCCGGATCTGCACGCCCGGAGGCACCCGCAAATACCCGAGCCGCTGCGCGATCTGCGAGTTCTCGATCACCCCGCGGCCGACGAACGCCACCTTGCGGTCGAACTGATCGGCGAGATCCACGACGATCTGCATCCGGTACAGGCTCGACGCGAACATGGCGACCACGATGCGCCCCCGCGCGCTCGTGAACACCTCCTCGAAGCCGTCGATGACGTCCCGCTCGGAGCCGCTGACCCCTTTGCGATCGACGTTCGTGCTGTCGCCCATCAGCACGAGCACCCCCTGGGCGCCGAGCTGCGCGAACCGCTGCAGGTCCACGGGCCGCCCGTCGAGCGGCGTCTGGTCGATCTTGAAGTCCCCGGTGTGCAGCACAATCCCGGCCGGCGTGTGGATCGCCACCGCCACGCAGTCGGGCATGCTGTGCGTCACGCGCAGGAACTCGAGCGTGAAGCTCCCGACCGTGACGCGATCGCCCGGGCTGACCTCCTTCAGCCGCTCGCGCACCGCCTCCCGCTCCGGGCCGTGCTCGTCGAACTTCGGCTCGACGAACGCGAGCGTCAGCTTCGTCCCGTAGATCGGGCCCTCGAAGTGCGGGACCACGTGCGGCACGGCGCCGATGTGGTCCTCGTGCCCGTGCGTGAGCACCAGCGCCTGGATCCGGTACTCCTGGAGCTGCCGGACATCCGGGATGATCAGGTCGACCCCCAGCAGGTCCGGCTCGGGGAACATGACGCCGGCATCCACGAGGATGGCCGTGCCGCCGCAGGCGACGAGCATCATGTTCATGCCGAACTCACCGAGCCCGCCGAGCGGGATCAGTTCGAGCGGCGGTGCGCCTGGCACACCCGTGCTGTCCGGACCACTGGTCAAACGCTGATATCCCAGCCTTGAAAAATGCGCGTCGTCTACAGGGCACGCTGCGGCGGGCGCCGCGGGGGAAGCGTGTCCACCTGACCTTCGCTGGGACGTCGGCCAGGGACGAATCTAAACCGAGCAGACTATAGCACAGCTCGGCGGCAAAAGGCTTTAGCTATTGGGCTTTAGGCTTTTGAGGCGAACACGGAAACCAGCCGGAGGAGGGGTCCCTCCCGGGTCAGGGTCTCGGGGCGGCTTGAAGGTGAGCCTGACGGCCGCGGACTGGATCTTGGGCGCGGGTCGGAACGCGCCGGGCGGCAGGGGAAGCACCAATTGCACGTCCGCCTGGGCCGACGTAAAGATGGTCAGCTTGCCGGGGATATTACACTCGTAGCCGCTGGCCGAGCTCTCCCGTCCCCTGACGCGCCTGAACGCCATTGCGATGGTCGCCGGAACGATCATCGGCGCGTCGATCTTCGTGCAGCCGTCCGAGA
>DAIUEK010000258.1:0-3743 GCA_036845165.1 Vicinamibacterales bacterium
GCACGATCGCGAGAAGCCTCAGCCCGCTGCCTCGGCCCGTCGCCCACGGCCCGACACGATCACATCCCCGTGGCATGGTAGCCCCCGTCGACCATCAGCACTTCCGCGGTGACGGCGCGACCGGCGTCGCTCAGGAGGAACATCGCCGCGTCGGCGACTTCCGCGGTGTCCACGTTCCGCCTGAGCGGTGCGCGGTCGCGATAGATCTGGAGGATGCTCGAGAACCCCGACACGCCGGCGGCCGCCAGCGTCTTGATGGGGCCCGCGGAGATCGCGTTCACGCGGATGTTCTTCGGCCCCAGATCCGCCGCGAGATAGCGCACGGTGGACTCGAGCGCGGCCTTCGCCACCCCCATCACGTTGTAGTTCGGGAAGACGCGGTCGCTGCCGAGGTACGTCAGCGTGAGGATGCTGCCGCCGCCCCGGCGCTCCATCAGCGGGAGCGCGCCCCGCGAGAGCGCGATGAGCGAGTAGGCGCTGATGTCGAGCGCCGTCTTGAAGCCTTCCCGCGACGTCTGGCTGAACGGGTTCGTCAGCTCGTCGCGCGGCGCGAAGGCGGCGCCGTGGACGAGAAAGTCCAGCCCTCCGAAGGTGCGCTCGATTTCCTCGAACACGCGCGCGATCTGCCCGTCGTCGGTCACATCGAGGGGCAGTACGAGCGGATCGGTCAGGCCTTCGGCCAGCTCGCGGACGTTTTCCTCGAGCCGCTCACCCTGGAACGTGAGCGCGACCCGCGCACCCGCGGCCGATACCGCCTGCGCAATCGCCCACGCAATCGAACGCTTATTTGCGACACCTACGATAAGGCCGAACTTGCCGGACAGAGATGACATGAAAGAGACGTTACCAGTTTCCGGCTACCCGCTTCCAGAGGGTTCGGCTGCCAGCCGGGAGCTGGCAACCGGGAACTGGCCACTGTTACCGCGAGCGCTTGCGCGGTCCGCCGGACCGCGGCTGGCCGCCGCCACCGCTGCCCGGTCCGCGGCCGAAGCCCTGGTTCGAGCCGCCGTCGCGTCCGCCGGCGCGCTGGGGACCGCGCCCGAAGCGTGAGCCGCTGTTGCTGCCGGCGTTGCTGCGGCCACCGCCGGCGCCGCCGCCGCCGCGGAAGCCGCCGGCGCCGCCGCGACCGGAGTTCTGGCGGATCGTGAACTCGGGAGCCTGCCGCTCGAGCTTGATGCCTTCCGGCCGCGCCAGCTGCGCGCGAATCAGCGGGCGATGCACCGGCCCCTCGTCCGCGGGCTCGGGCTCGTCGTGTTCCGGTTCGTCCGGCTCCGCCGCCGCGGCGACGACGGCCGCCGTCGCGACCGGCGGCGCGGGGTCCTCGATCGTTTCACGGTCCGCGTTTGCGGCGAGGTCGGGAGCGTCTTGTGTGGACATGGCGTGGATCCCTGTTGCGGGAACGGGTTCCGGATCGGAGATGCCGGCGAGAACTTCCTTGTAGAGCGCCCCGGTGGTATCGGACTTCTTGCGGCGCGGGGCTTTCCCCCCCTTGTAGACGTGCTCGGCATCGCACGTGGCGCAGCGGGTCTGTTTGACGAGCCCCTCGTCAACCATCGCGACGACCGCGTGGTTGGTCACCCGGCGTTCGCGCGGGCAGTAGTCGTCCAGAATGTCACCGAGACGCAGCCGGCGCTGCTCCATTACTTACGTCCCCTCGAATTGGCCTGAAGATGGGTGGGATATAGACCGCGTATTACAGGTACTCGCAGTGTAACAGACACACCCGTGCAAGCGCAACAGCAGCTGCCGCAACTCCTGTATTTACTGGACGTTGCGGCCTTCTTTCTTGGCCCGATCGATCCACGCCAGGGCATGTTCGAGCGGCGCGTCGTGCCCCGCCAGGAGCTGCTCGCGCGTCACATTCACGGGTTCGTCCGGCACCACGCCGCGCCCTTCGATGCGCACGCCGGTCCCGGTGACGAAGTCTCCCCACGCGTGAATGAGGACGTCGCCGTTCGGCAGCCGATCGAACAGCGCCGGGAGCGCCTGCCCCATCGTCGTCTGGCCGAATACGCGCGCGCGGCCGAGCGACTGCATGCCTCCGGAGAAGCATTCGGAGGCGCTACCCGTCAGTCCGTCGACGAGGATCGCGACGGGCCCCTTGAAGGGCTCCACGCGCTCTCCCGCGGCGTTGACGAGGCGCGGATTCGCGTTGAACCGCAGCGGTTGCGACTGCTTCGTCTGCATCACGCCGAGCGTCGCGCGCTCGGTCATGAAGTGTCCCGACAGCCCCATGATCATCGCGGCGAGTCCGCCGGGGTTGCCGCGCAGGTCGATGACGATGCCGTCCGCGGAGCGGAACTGGTCCATCGCCTTCTGGAACTCGCGATCGACCGCCGTCATCCAGACGTTGAAGCCGATGACGCCCGCCTTGCCGCCGTCCGGCGTCGGCACGAGCGACGACGACACGCGGACGAACATCGTCGGAAGGCTTCCCACCGTGACGGGCTCGCCGCGTTCGGCCTTGCGCTCGATGCTTTTGCTGACGGCCGCCCCGGTCCCGTCGATGAAGGTGACGTCCGCGCTGGTGTCGGAGGGACCGCGCAGGTGCGTGACCGCGAGCCGCCAGGCCTCGAGGTGCGCGATTCTCGGCGGGGTGCTCTCCGCGATGCCCGACAGCAGCGTCGACACCGGCGTGCCGCCGATGCGCTCGACGATCCATCCGGGGTGCACCCCGGCGGCGGCGGCGCCTCCATCGGGATCGACGGTCCACACGACGAGCTGGCGATCGATGAGGCGGACCTCGAACCCGGGTTGTCCGCTCAGGTTCGTGTGATCGCCGGGGTTGTCAGCGGACCCCGGAATGACCGCGAAGTGCGAAAGGCCCAGCCGGCCAAGCATGTCCGCGAGGACGGCCCTCAACTCGCCCGGCGTCTTGGCCTCGACCGCCTTCGGCCGCAATTCGGCCGCGACACGATCCCACTTCGCCAGGTCGAACGCAGGATCGAAATGCGTGTCGCGGACGATCGTCCAGACGGCGTCGAATGTGGCTCCAGCCTTGTACGTCTCGGTCGAGGCCGCGCCTGCCCCGACGAGCAGGGCCAGCAGCACGGCCGATACGGCTTTCACTTGATCAGCGCCTTGATCGGCGCGGGCGGCTCGAACACCGACGGGTCGACGTTGTCGAGCTCGACCGTCGTCAGCGTGATCCTCTGTTCCACGCCCATCACCGTGGACCTCTGCGAGGTCGCCAGCAGCATCTTTCCGAACGTCTTATAGTCCCCTTCAACGGAGGTGGTGGTGACGGGGCCCATCGAGGTCTCGCGAGTCTTGAGGCTTCCCGCGCGCAACCCGGTCGCGACGTCGTAGAAGTCGAATTCCTCGCTGCTGTCCGCGCGAATCAGGCTCACCTTGTAGCAGGGACGCCCGTCGAACTCCGTCTTCTCGACGGTTTTCACGGTCGGGTACTGCTTCGGATCGCGCAGGTCGCCGAAAAAGTCCGCGTCCATCCGAGTCTGCTCCAGCTCCTTGCCCTGTTTCACCGTCGGACCGGTCATCGGCTCGATCGACCATGCATTCTTGCCGTCGAAGCCTTCCATGATCTCGCCCAGGCCGGAGATCGTCACCTTGATGAGCGCGCGGTCCGGGTTGGCCGCGCCGTAGATGTCCAGCACACCGCTCATCCCCGACCCGGCGACGGTCAGCGTCCCTTGCCCGTGCACGGACTTGTGCGCAAGGACGACGTCGCGACCGCCGATGGCCTTGACGTGGCGGTTGATAATCTCGCGCGCATCCGGCAAGGC
>DAIUEK010000259.1:0-3717 GCA_036845165.1 Vicinamibacterales bacterium
GACCGGAAGCTCTCGGACAAGCGCGTCTTCCCGGCGATCGACATGCAGAAGAGCGGCACCCGGAAAGAGGAGCTGCTCATGCCGCGCGAAGACCTCAATCGCGTGTGGGTCCTGCGCAAGGTGCTGGCGCCGCTCTCGCCGACCGAGGCGATGGAGCTGCTGCTGGACAAGATGGGCAAGGCCAAGTCCAACGCCGACTTCCTGTCGTCTATGCAGAAGGGGTAGAAGTGCCAAGTGCCAAGTGCAGAGTGCCACGTGCTGAGTGCTTGATGACTGGAAGGTGATATGCGCCGCTGGCTGCTTCCGTGTCTCACGACGGCTCTTCTCCTGGCGCTGGCTGCGAGCAGCTTCGCGCAGCGAGGCTGGAATCGCGGTCCCATCGACGTCCCGATCGACAAGGCGCCGCCATACGACGGCCGCTTCGTCTTCGCCCGCCTGAAGTTCACGACCGGGCCTGGCGGCTATTATTACGGCGGACTTCCCGCGTGGGCCCACGGCTACATCCCGATCCGTGAAGGGTCGCGCGCCGAAACCAGCTTCGTCAAGATTCTCAACGCCGTGACGAACATGAACCCTCACGTCGACGGCACGCGCGTCGTCGACGTCAGCGATCCCGAGCTGTTCGAGTATCCGATTGTCTATGCCACCGAGCCCGGATACATGGTGCTTTCCGACAAGGACGTCGTCGCCTTACGCGAGTACTTGGAGAAGGGCGGGTTCGTCATTTTCGACGACTTCCGCGACCCGTACTTCTGGCAGGTTTTCAGCGAATCGATGCGCCGCATGTTTCCGAACGAGCAGCTGGTCCAGCTGCCGCGCGACCATCCGATCTTCCATTCCTTCTTCGACATCGCCACGCTCGACTTCAAGCAGGCCTACGACCGCGGCGGACCGGCGCAGTTCTGGGGCCTGTACCCGAACAACGACCATTCGAAACCGCTGCGCTTGATCGCCAACTTCAACAACGACGTCTCGCAGTACTGGGAATGGTCCGATACGGGTTTCGCGCCCATTGACCTCTCGAACGAAGCCTACAAGCTTGGCGTGAACTACGTCATCTACGCGATGACGCACTAGGCATTGGCGATGGCGGATTGGTGATTGACGATTCACGGATTGTCGATTGCCGACTCCCCATTTGGGGTGGCCCCTGATTACGGCGAAGTAGGCCTGAAGCTGCCCTATCCGCCGCAGGATCCGCCCAGGGCCAGCACGACGGTGGCGTCCAGCACGACGACGTTCTCGGCAGGGTCGGGAAGCGAGCCGCCCGCGCCGCCGCTCGTGCCGCCGCCGACCATGATGCGCCCCCCCTTGAACTTCATCCCCGGCTCTATCAGCGCGGATTTCTTGATGAGGCCCGTGACCTCGACGCGCTGGCCGTCGTCGTCCTTGACGGCCTTCATCACGTCCTTCTTTCCGGCAAGCCTGAAGGAATGGTTGCGGACGTTGACGCCGCTCGTCGTGTCGGGCTGCCGCACGTCGGCGGCGCGCAGCACGCGCCCTTTCAGGCACCCGGTGACGACGACCAGCACCGAATCCTTGGGGACCTTGGGCCGCTCCTCCTGCTGAGCGACGAGGGGCGTGACGGCGAGCAAGCCGGCGAGCGCGAGTCTGGTAACCATGAACCCAGATTACCCCAATCGGCACTCGCCACTCGCCAATCGCCAATTACTTCACTTTCCATTCCTGCACGCCGGCGGAAACCTGCGGCTGCATCGTCAATTCCAGGCGCAGCGCGGTGGTGTTCACCGGCTTGAAGCGGACGACGTTGTACTTGTCCCTGGCGCTGCCATACTCGCCGAGCGCCTCGACGGGCTTCCACTCGTTGCCGCCTGGGTCCTTGTAGAGGAGGCGCCAGCTCTTCGGCACCCGGACGCCGCCGTGGCCGGTGTCGTCGAACCAGTAAATCTGCGTTTCCGAGACCGTCGACGGTTTCGTGAACGCCATTTCGATCCACTCGCCGCTGCTGCACGGACGCTGCGCCGTGGTCGCCGGAGGGACCTGGGCCGCGGCCGCGCAGCCGTTGGTCGGCCACCAGTCGAAGTACGACGCCGGGTCATCGGATGCCGACGGATCCTCGCCGTCGACGATGTTCTTGATGTTCTTGCGGCTCGGGGAGTGCGTCAGCGTCGCGGTCGTGGCCACGGTCGGATATGGCGTCGGCTTCGCCGCGGCATTGGTCCGCGCGAGCCACACCGCCATCTGCCCCCGGCCCCGGTTCGCCCACGTGGCGTAGGGAATCGCCATGAACGCCTGGTCGGTCTTCTGCAGCGTCCCGTGTTCGTCGTAGGCCAGGCCGACGGCGCGCCCCTTCACGACAGAGACGCCGTTCAGGAGATCGGCGCGGAACTCCGTGGCCATTGCGCTCGCGTCGGGCAGCACGATGTTCCGCACCTTGCCCTTCGGATTGTCCGGCCACTCGGCCGCGTAGACGATCGGTCCGCGCTGGAGCGCCACGCGGTCGCGATCGGCCGCGACCTTCTCGTGCGCGACGATGCGGCGGACGGGCATCGGGAGGTTGAGATCGATCGCGTCACCCGCCTTCCACGTGCGCGTGATCGCGACGTAGCCGTCGTTCATCGTCAGCGGCACCGGAGCGCCGTTGACCTTGAGGGTCGGCTGCGGCGAGGCCTTGTCGACGAATCGATACAGGTCACCCGGCACGGGCTGCTCACGCGCCCAGCCGGGGATGCGCACGTTGACGGTGAAGGCGCGCGTCTTCTCCGGCGTGAGCGTCATGCGGACCGCGCCGTCCCACGGGTAGCGCGTGGCCTGCTCAATTTTCAGCTGGCCTCCGGCCAGCTGCACGTCGGCCGTGCCCGCGGCATACAGGTTCACGTAGAGGGTGTCGTCCTTCTTCGCGTAGACGTAGCCGGGCACCGACGCCATGAACCGCGTGATGTTGCCGGGGCAGCAGGCGACCCCGAACCATTCCTGGCGGGCGTGCTGGCCGTTTGACTCGAGCGGATTGGGATAGAAGAACGTGTCCCCCTTGAGCGAGACGCCCGAGATCAACCCGTTGTAGAGCGTGCGCTCCATGATGTCGATGTACTTCGCGTCACCGTGGAGCAGGAACTGGCGATGGTTCCAGTAGTCCATGCCGACCGACGCGCACGTCTCGTTGTACGCCGACATGTTGGGAAGGTCGTACGGGTCGCCGAACCCTTCGTGTCCGCCCGCGGCGCCGATGCCGCCGGTGAGGTACAGCTTCGCGTGGACGAGGTTGTCCCAGATCTTATCGCCCGCCGCCTTCATCTTCGCGTCGTCTTCGAGCGCGGCGACGTCCGCCATCCCCGAATACATGTACATCGCGCGGACGGCGTGGCCGACCGGCTCGGTCTGGTCGATGACGCGGAGTTGGGCCTGGTTGTAGTCGAGACCGCGCGGGTTGACGGTTTCCCCGGCGGGGACGGGGTCCGGTCCGCGGACGTCGAGCAGGAACTTCGCGAGCGAGAGGTACTGCTCCTTGCCGGTGACGCGGTAAAGCTTCACCAGGCCCATCTCGGTAATCTGATGACCCGGCCAGATGGAGCGCTTGCCCGGACCGAACGTATTCACGAGCAGGTCCGCGGCGCGCGTGGCGACGTTCAGCAGCGTCTTCTTGCCGGTCGCCTGGTAGTGCGCGGCGGCCGCCTCGAACAGGTGTCCGAGGTCGTAGAGCTCGTGGCTGTCGTTGCGCTCGTTGACCCAGCGCGCCTTGCCGGCCCAGGGATGCGG
>DAIUEK010000260.1:0-3671 GCA_036845165.1 Vicinamibacterales bacterium
GGACGTCACCGCGCGCAGCACCGTGTAGGCCGCACGTCGCGCCGGCGCGACGGCGCTCATGTGCCGAACCGCGCGCCGGGCTGGAGCCGGGTGCCCGCCGCGAACTCGCGCGCGTTCACCGCGCGGCGCCCTTCCGCCTGCACCTGGAGCAGGGCCAGCGGCCTACCATCGCCAGCCGCCACGACAATCGCCTCGCGATCGACAGCGACGACCTGGCCCGATCGCGCATTCGGCGGGGGGACGATGCCGTGTGAGCCAACCGACGTGCGCAGGACGATCACGCGCGCGCCGTCCAGCGACGTGAACGCGTGGGGCCACGGATACAGGCCGCGCACCTGGTTGTGAATCGCGAACGCCGGCGCCTCCCAGGAGATCAGGCCGTCCTCGCGCGTCAGCCGGGGCGCGTACGTCACCAGGCTGTCGTCCTGTGGTGTCTCGTTCGCAGCGCCGGTTCCGAGCGCGTCGATCACGGGCAGGATCAGGCGGGCGCCACTCTCCGCCAGGTCGTGCTCGACCTCTTCACTCGTCTCGTCCGGGCCGATCGCCCGGTACGCGATGGCGAACACGCCACCCGCGTCGAGCGCCTGCACCACACGCATGATCGACACGCCTGTGTCGGCATCGCCGGCCATCACCGCCCGGTGGATCGGCGACGCGCCACGCCAGCGTGGCAGCAGCGAGGCGTGCACGTTGATCAGGCCGAGCCGGGGAATCGCGATCAGCGCGGCGGGCAGGATCTTGCCGTAGGCCGCGACAATGCCAAGGTCAGGAGCGAGCGAGGCGACGTCCGCCAGGAACGCGTCGTCCTTCAGCCGCTCCGGCTGCAGGACCCGCAGCCCGTGGCGCTCGGCGAAGGCCTTGACCGGGCCCGGGCTTGGCTTCTGGCCGCGGCCGCGGGGCCGATCGGGCTGCGTGACGACCGCCGCCACGTCGTGGCCATGTGCCCGCACGTCGCGCAGCGTGGGGACAGCGAACTCGGGCGTGCCGAAGAAGACCAGCCTGAGCGGCGTCATGCGTTACCACTTCCCGGACCGGATTTGTTTCCTGATGCGGCGGACGATTAGGTCGCGCTTGATCCCGCGCAGCCGATCGACGAACACGCGGCCGTCGAGGTGGTCCATCTCGTGCTGGAACGCGCGGGCCAGGAGGCCGTCACCGGTATAGAACCGTTCGTGGCCCTCGAGGTCGAGCCCCTTGATCGTCGCGCGTTCGGGCCGCGCCACCGTCGCGTTGAACCCCGGCAGGCTCAGGCAGCCCTCTTCTTCGAGCTGCATCCCCTCGCGCTCGACGAACTCGGGGTTGACGAGCGTGATCAGCCCCCTGTGATCGTGACCGAGCGAAAGGTCGATGACGAACAGCCGGATCGGCGCGCCTACCTGCGGCGCGGCCAGGCCAATCCCCGGCGCGGCGTACATCGTTTCCACCATGTCACGGGCGAGCGCATGGATGTCCGCGGTGATGTCGAGGACGACCGCTGCGTGCCGGTGTAGCGTCTCCTCTCCGTACTTGACGATGGGGCGAATCATCGGGGCCGGGAATCCTCTCTGGATCCAGTCGGAACGGGGATGGAGAAGCGCGCCGACAGCTCCCGGCACCAGCTGTCGTAGTTGCGCACAATGTCGAGTACCGAGTCGCCGCCGAACTTCTCGAGGAACGCATCGGCCAGCGTCATCGCGAGCACCGCCTCGCCGATGACCGCCGCGGCGGGGACCGCGGAGGTGTCGCTCCGCTCCACCGTGGCGGGCGCCTCCCGCCCGGTGCCCAGATCCACGGACGGGAGGGGCGACATCAGCGTCGCAATCGGCTTCATGTACGCGGTGACCCGGAGTTCTTCGCCGTTCGACACGCCGCCTTCAAGGCCACCCGCGTGGTTCGTCGGTCGCGTCAGCCGGTCGGGTCTTCGGGGATCGGCTGCCGGCAGGATCGGATCGTGGACGAGCGAACCGGGTTGGAACGCCGCCTCCACGCCGTCGCCGATCTCGACGGCCTTGATAGCGGGAATCGACATGAAGGCTTGCGCGATGCGCCCGTCCAGCCGCCGGTCCCATTGCGCGTAGCTGCCTAGCCCGGGCGGTACACCGCGCACGATGACCTCGAACGTCCCGCCGAGCGTGTCGCCAGCGGCTCTGGCCGCGTCGATCGCCGCCACCATCCGCTCCCGCAGCGCCGCGTTCACGCATCGAACCTGGTCGTCATCATCGAGTGTCGACACCGCGTCGAATGCGCACGACGCGGAGTCGTTGAGGCGGACATCGCCAATCGCGGTGACGTGCGAGACGATCTGGATATCGAACCGCTCGAGGAAGACGCGGGCGCAGGCACCGAGGGCGACGCGGGCGGCGGTTTCGCGCGCGCTGGCCCGTTCGAGCACGTTCCGCAGATCCTGGTGCCCGTACTTGAGGGCGCCGGCAAGGTCCGCGTGGCCGGGACGAGGCCTGGTGACGGGCGCCCGTCGGGCGCCGCCGGCCGACTCGGGCGGTACCTCGTCAACCGCCATCGTCCACTGCCAGTTGGGCCAGTCCTTGTTCCGGATCAACAGCGCGACCGGTGTGCCAAGCGTCGCGCCGTTCCGGACACCGGAGAGGATCTCCACACCGTCGGCCTCGATCGCCATCCGTCGGCCGCGGCCGTAGCCGCCCTGGCGTCGGCGCAACTGGCGATCGATCGCCTTGCGCGAGAGCCGGAGACCGGCGGGCATGCCCTCGAGGATGGCCACGAGCGCTTCACCGTGCGATTCGCCGGCAGTCAGAAAGCGCAGCATCTCCGCCCCATTCTAGCCGAAGTTTCTGCGTTCTCGCGGAGTGATCGCGGTGCGCCCCCGAGGGGTTGCCCTCGTAAAACCGGGTATTCTCGCGGGGATCACGCTGGCGGCTGTGTTCTTGCACCTGATCGGGGCCGTCATGGAACCGCTGCTTTTCGCGGACCGATTCTTCGTCACGCAGCCCGAGCAGGCTATCGACCTGGCCACCGGCGACGCGGTGTGGATTCGTCCCGTCACGCTGGCGAATCGTCGCGCGCAGGACGCATGGCTGCGGAGGTGCGCGGCCCTTTCGGCGCTGTCGCATCCGCACCTCGTTCCGCTGGCCGACTTCGGCCTGGCCGGGCAGGCGAGCTGTTTCGAGGCGTGGGTCTGTCCACACCCACCGTCGCGCTGGAAGGCACGGGACCCTCACACGGCCGCTTCATTGTCGGAGGTGGCCGCCTTCCTGATGTCGCGAGGGCTCGCTCCGGGCCGGCTGCAGTGGGCCAGCGTCATCGATCGCTCTGGCCGTCTGGCGCTGATGCCTGACGACGAGACCGGGCTCACGCTGTCCGAAGACCGCGACGGCGACATCGCTGGGGAGCGATCGGCAGCCCGACTCGCGCAGCAGGCGCGGCGGCTGGAGTCCCTCGTGGCAGACTGCAGCGGATCTGCTGAACACTCACGTCCTGCAGGGCTCACGCTGCGGCCGTTGCACGGCGCTGCCCCGGCGTGTGCTTTCGGGGAACAGGCGGCGGAGTTGACCGAGCGGCTGACAGACGTCCTGAAGGGCGGCGTGTCCGGACGTCCGCGCGTGGTCCGCTTTGCGATTGGAAACGGCCCGGTCCGCATGGTGCTTTGGCGAATGCTCGCCCGAACCTCGCGCCTCCAGGGCTACATCCCTGTCGCGTCGGCCGTGCTGCAGGGAGAC
>DAIUEK010000261.1:0-3666 GCA_036845165.1 Vicinamibacterales bacterium
AGTCCCGCCACGGTCGCGGACGGGTTGAACACGATCTCCGCGCCATTCAGGCCGAGGATGCGCGCCCCCTCTGGGAAATGCCGGTCGTAGCAGATGTAGACGCCGACCTTGCCGACCGCCGTCTGGAACACCGGGTACCCGGTGTTGCCCGGGCGGAAGTAGTACTTCTCCCAGAAGCCCGGCGCCACCTGGGGGATGTGGTGTTTGCGGTACTTCCCGAGATACGTGCCGTCGGCATCGATGACGGCGGCGGTGTTGTAGTAGACGCCGGTGTTCTCCTGTTCGTAGATCGGCAGGACGATCACCATCCCGAGGCGCTTCGCGATGTCCTGGAACATCTTCGTCGTCGGGCCGTCGGGAATCTGTTCGGTGAGGTCGTACCAGCGCGTCTTCTGTTCCGCGCAGAAATACGGGCCGTAGAAGAGCTCCTGCAGGCAGAGCACCTGCACCCCCTTCTTCCCGGCGTCCTCGATGAGCGGCATGTGCTTGTCGATCATCCGGCGCTTGATGTCGTCGGTGGACCCCTCCAGCGAGACGTCGGCCTTGACCTGGATCAACCCGCCACGAACGGTTCTTGGCATGGGCGAACGCTACCATAAAGGAGTATCATTCGCACCCCGGGGAGAAGCCATGAAGACAACGCTTGCGACACGGTTTACCGGCATCGATTTCGAGAACCCGTTCCTGCTCGCGTCGGCCCCGCCAACCGAGTCGGACACGAACATCATGCGCGCCTTCGAGGCGGGCTGGGGCGGGGTGGTCGTCAAGACCATCGGCATGCACCCGGTCATCAACGTCAAAGGCCCCAAGACGAAGTTCCTGCGATCCTCGCCCGACAGCTACCGCGTGTCGATGGAGAAGCGGCCGAACACCGCGCTGCACTCGTCCTGGAACTGGGAGCTCATCTCGGACAAGCCGCTGGACTGGTGGCTGCCGCGGCTCCGGCGCATCAAGGACGCGTTCCCGCACAAGGTCCTCGTCGCGTCGATCATGGCCGGGTCCGAGGACGACAAGGAAGTGAACCACTGGCGCGAGCTCGCGGTCGCGTGTCAGGACCAGGGGGTCGACGCCTTGGAACTGAATCTCTCGTGCCCGCACATGGACCGCGTGGACATGGGGTCGAACATCGGCAAGAACGTTCAGCTGATCGACACGGTCGTGCGCGCGGTGAAGGAAGTCGCCAGGAAGCCGGTGTGGGTGAAGCTCACGCCGACGACCACCAACATCGCCAAGGAGGCGGAAGCCGCGTTCAAGGCGGGCGCCGACGCGATCTCCTCGTCGAACACGTTCACGTCGTTGCCGCCCATCGACCCCGAGTCGCTCGAGTTCGAATGCAATGTCGAGGGGAAGGTGTCCTACGGCGGGCTCGGCGGCCCCGCGATCCTTCCGCTGTCGCTCGCCAAGATGGCGCAGATGACGACGGCGTTTCCGGCCCGGAGCTTCTCGGCGATCGGCGGGATCTCGGACTTCTCGCAGGCGCTGAACTATTTCCTGCTCGGGTGCGGCACCGCGCAGGTCTGCACGGCGGCGATGCTGGATCACGCCATCGGGCCGAACGTGATCAAGGGACTGCTCTCCGGCATGCAGGCGTTCCTCGACAAGCACGCCGACAAGGGCTGGCACTCGCTCGACGATTTCCGCGGCCTGCGCCGCGACCGCATCGTCGCGCACTCCGACATCAAGCGGCCGGACGCGAAAGAGTACTTCGGCGGCAAGGACGCGCCCGAGGGTTACGCGGCAGCCGAGGTCGCCGCGAAGCAGGTCTGAATCGCCGAGCGACGCTAGAACAGCCGGGTCACACCCACGCCGAAGGCGCGAAGGTTGCCGAAATCTCCCTCGCCCCACAGACCCCACGGACCGATCGCGTACGTTGCGCCGATCGGCACGTTCGGCTTGACCGAGGGCGGCGTGAAGATTCCGCGCGCCCGGTCGCCGATCGGGACGAGGCCGTTGAGGCCTGAGTACACGACGAGTTTCGCATTGAGCGGCACGCTGGCGACGAGGGCGGGATTGAGGAGCACCTGGCACGCCTCGTTCCGCCGATTCAGCGCGACGGAGGCGACGCTGAACAGGGAGACCGTCACCTTCTTCACCTTGAACAGCCGCAGGTTACCGCCGCCGCCGAGCCATCCCTGGGTCGTCCCTTCCGTCGTCGTCTCGCCGGCGGAGAGATAGAGATCGAAGCGGTCGTTCAATCCCTTCGCCCACAGGCCGTAGGCGATGTTGAGGTTCGGGATTCCATCGCCCGGCACGACCACGTTGTCCGACAGCAGAAGGCCCGACTTGCCCTTGCCGAGCGTCTCGCCGATCGTGAGCACCTGAGCCTCGATGGCTCGAGGCATCAGGCACACCACGATTGCGAGCGCGAGCGTTCTCAATGTTCTCTGACTACCTGACCGGTACCGTGACGCGATGTGGCACGCTGCACCTCTCGAAAAGAGGCCGATTGGCCGCCGGGTCCGATTACCCGGTTGCCGGATTACCAAATCACTCAATCACCAGATCACCAAATCGCCTACAACCACCGTGTGATCGTGACCTTCTTGTCCGTGTAGAACTCGAAGGCGTCGCGGCCGTGGACCTTGAGGTCGCCGAAGAAACTGTCGCGCGACCCGCCGAACGGAAAGTAGGCCATCGGGGCGGCGACGCCGATGTTGATCCCCACCATGGAGGCCGTCGCGCGGCGCGCGAACTCGCGCGCGTGCTTGCCGGACGTCGTAAAAATGGAGGTCGCGTTCGCGTTGGGATGCGCTTCCATCAGCGCGATCGCGTCCTCGAGCGTCTTCACGGCGTGGATCGACGCGACCGGCCCGAAGATTTCCTCGTGGCCGATCGCCATCTTCGGCGAGACCTCGTCGAACACTGTCGGGCCGACGTAGAAGCCCTGCTCGCGGTCGGCCACCTTCACGCCGCGCCCGTCGAGCACCAGCTTCGCGCCCTCCTGCACACCCTTGTCGATGTAGCGCGTCACGCGGTCGCGGTGCGCGCCGCTGATGACGGGACCCATCTGCACGCCGGCCTCCAGGCCGTCGCCGACCTTGAGGCTGCGCGCGGACTCGATCAGGCGGTCGCGCGCTTCCTTATGCGCCTCGCCGACGGGCACGAGCACGCTGCCGGCCAGGCACCGCTCGCCCGCGCATCCGTAGAAGGACTCGGTGATGATGTCGATCGAGCGCTCGAAGTTGGCATCCGGCATCACGACGATGAAGTTCTTGGCGCCGCCGAGCGCCTGGACGCGCTTGCCGGCGTGCGTCCCGCGCTGGTAGACCGCCCTCGCGACCGGCGTCGATCCGACGAACGACACCGCGCGGATGCCGGGGTGATCGCAGATCCCCTCGACCACTTCGCGCCCGCCATTCACCATGCTGATGACGCCAGGCGGGATGTCGCACTGCTCGAGCAGCGTGAACAGCAAGCGGGTCGAGAGCGGCACCTGCTCCGACGGCTTCACGATGACGCAGTTGCCCGTCGCGACGGCGAACGGCAGGAACCAGAGCGGCACCATCGCGGGGAAGTTGAACGGCGTGATCGCGGCCACGACGCCGAGCGGCTGGCGGAAGACGGCGGAGTCGACGTTGGTCGCGATCTGCTCGAGCGCGTAGCCCATCATCAGCGACGGCGCGCCGCACGCCACCTCGACGCACTCGATGCCGCGCCGCACGCTGC
>DAIUEK010000262.1:0-3656 GCA_036845165.1 Vicinamibacterales bacterium
AATTTGGTCATCGGGCCTGCCCCGAGCGAAGTCGAGGGGTAATTGGGTAATTGGGTAATTGGGTAATTGGAGACACCGTGAAGCTGACGGATAGATCGGTTACAGAACTTCTGGCGGCGTTCAAATCGCCGGACCCGACACCGGGAGGGGGATCCGCGGCGGCGCTGGCGGGCGCCATCGGGGCGTCGCTGCTGGCGATGGTCGCGGGCCTGCCAAAGTCGCGGGCCGCGACGGAGGAAGACGCCGAACGCCTGAAGGCGGCGGGCGATCGGTGCGCGGCGCTCGGCGCCGAGCTGACCGCACTGGTGGACCGCGACAGTGAGGCCTACGACCTGGTCGTGGCCGCGTATCGACAGCCGAAGGGCACGGATGAGGAAAAGGCGGCCCGCTCCGCCGGGATCCAGGACGCGATGCGCGCCGCGATCGCCGCGCCGCTCGACGTGATGCGCGCCTGCGCGGCGGCCACCGAGCAGGGGGTCGTCATCGCCACGCTCGGCCATCTGCCCGCATCGAGCGATGTGCGGGTCGGGCTGGAGCTGCTGGGCGCCGGGCTCCGCGGCGCGAAGCTCAACGTCGAGACCAATCTCGGCAGCGTGAAGCACGCCGAATACGTGGCGAAGGTTCGGGGGGAGGTCGAGGAATGCGAGCGGGCGATCGTCCACGAGACGGCCGCCGCGCTGCGCGCCGTCGGGTCCGCCTGAGGGCGGACACCACGTGTCGCGTCCGGCTTCAGCGGGACACTACGGAGTGATGTAGTCGAACTGGAAGCGCCGGGGATTGCCGGGGAAGACCGGGACCATCACGGCGTACGAGACCTTGATCACCGCGTGATCGCCCATGCCCGGCACGCTCTTCTTGGTAATCTCGATGAAATCGGGATCGATCGGGATCTGGTTCTGGACGGCCAGTTCCATGACCTTACTCCTGACCAACTCTTCCGATTTGTTGCCCGAGAAGAGCGAGAGCTCGCGTACCCCGTCCGTGAACTGCTGGTCGTGGAAATAGACGAGCGCGACGCGGATGCCGGCATTCGCCGCCAGCAGGAACACGATCAGGCCGATGATGCGTTTGATCATGGTGCGTCCTCAGCGTATCTGCCGGAACAGGCGCTCCCAGCGCGTTTTCGTGAAGAAATGGATCACGACCGAGCCCAGACGCTTGATCGACGCGCCCAGCCCTTCGTCAATGTAGTCCTCGCGCCCTGACTCGTAGGACCAGTAGATCATCAGGGCCTTCCCCTTCACGTACCCGCGCGGCAGGAAACCCCAGTACCGGCTGTCCTGCGAGTTGTCGCGGTTGTCGCCCATCACGAAGTACTGAGCCGCCGGGACCGTGACGGGCCCGAAGCGCTCGCGCACGTCGTACGACGTCACTTCCTGGTAGTCATTGCTCGGCGGCGTCAGGAAATGCACGTAGGGCTCGTCGAGCGGCCGGCCGTTGACGAACACCTTCTTGTTGCGGAGCTCGATCGTCTCCCCCGGCAGGCCGATCACGCGCTTGATGAAATCGCGGTCCGGCTCGTCGGGGTACTTGAAGACGACGATGTCGCCGCGGCGGATGGAGCGGACGGGCAGCACCGCGCGCCCGAGGGCCAGCGGCGTGGGCCCGAAGATGAACTTGTTGACCAGCAGGTGATCGCCGATCAGCAGGTTGTTCTCCATCGACCCCGTCGGGATCTTGAACGCCTGCACGACCCAGGTGCGCACGAACAGCGCGAGGATCACCGCGATGATGATCGACTCGAAGTATTCTCTCACGACCGACTTCTTGAACCCTGCGCTTGTGCTCATGTCATCACGCCCGACCTGAAGGTCGGGCCTACGGGTCTACTCCGTGTCCATCTTGAGGACGGCGAGGAAGGCTTCCTGCGGGATCTCGACGCGCCCGACCCGCTTCATGCGCTTCTTGCCTTCCTTCTGCTTCTCGAGCAGCTTGCGCTTGCGCGAGATGTCGCCGCCGTAGCACTTCGCGAGGACGTTCTTGCGCATCGCCCTGACCGACTCGCGCGCGATGATGCGGCCGCCGATCGCCGCCTGAATCGCGACCTCGAACATCTGCCGCGGGATCAGCTCGCGCATCTTCGACGCCAGCAGGCGCCCGCGCGCATACGCCGCGTCGCGGTGCACGATGATCGACAGCGCGTCGACGGGCTCCTCGTTGACCAGGATGTCCATCTTCACGAGCGGGGACTCCCAGTAGCCGGTCACATGATAGTCGAGGGACCCGTAGCCGCGGGAAATCGTCTTCAGCCGATCGTAGAAATCGAGCACGACCTCGTTGAACGGCAGCTCGTAGGTCACGAGCACCCGGTCCGTCGCGAGGTATTCCAGCCCCTTCTGGATCCCGCGCTTCTCCTGGCACAGCTCGAGGATCGCCCCGACGTGCGCGGACGGCGTCAGGATCAGCGCCGTGATCACCGGTTCCTCGATCTTTTCGATCCGCCCGGCGTCGGGCAGCTTGGCCGGGCTGTCGATCTCCTGGACGACGCCGTCGGTCGTCGTCACGCGGTACAGCACCCCCGGCGCGGTCGTGATGAGGTCGACGTCGAACTCGCGCTCCAGCCGCTCCTGGATGATCTCCATGTGGAGCAGCCCGAGGAACCCGCACCGGAAGCCGAACCCGAGCGCGAGGGATGTCTCCGGCTCGAAGTGGAACGACGCGTCGTTCAGCCGCAGCTTCTCGAGCGCGTCGCGCAGCTGCGGATACTCGCTGCCTTCGACCGGATACAGCCCCGCGAAGACCATCGGCTTCATTTCCTTGAAGCCGGGGAACGCCTCCGTCGTCGGCCGCCCCGCCTCGGTGATCGTGTCGCCGATCTGCGCGTCGCTGACGGTCTTGATGCCGGCGAAGATGAACCCGACTTCGCCGACGCCCAGCTCGTCGACCGGCATCGGCTTGGGCGAGAAGGTGCCGACCTGCTCGACCTGGTACTCCTGCCCCTTCGCCATGAACGTGATCTTCATGCCGGCGCGGATGACGCCGTCGATGACGCGCGTCAGGATGATGACGCCGCGGTACGGGTCGTACCACGAGTCGAAAATCAGCGCCTTGAGCGGCGCGTCCGGATCCCCCTTCGGGGACGGCAGCCGGTGCACGATCGCCTCGAGAATCTCGTGGACGCCGGTCCCTTCCTTCGCGCTCGCCAGGATCGCGCCGCTCGCGTCGAGCCCGACGATCTCCTCGATCTGGCGCCTGGCTTCGTCAGGCTGCGCGCCGGGGAGGTCGATCTTGTTGATGACGGGGACGATCTCGAGATTGTTCTCCACCGCGAGGTAGGCATTGGCGAGCGTCTGCGCCTCGACCCCCTGCGACGCGTCGACGATGAGCACGGCCCCCTCGGAGGCGGCCAGCGATCGCGTCACTTCGTACGAAAAGTCCACGTGCCCGGGCGTGTCGATCAGGTTGAGGATGTAGGTCTCGCCATCGTCCGCGTGGTACGTCAGCCGGACGGCGTGCGCCTTGATCGTGATCCCCCGCTCACGCTCGAGGTCCATCGAGTCGAGGACCTGGGCTTCCATCTCGCGCGCCTGGAGCGCGCCGGTCATCTCGAGGAAGCGGTCCGCGAGCGTGGACTTGCCGTGGTCGATGTGGGCGATGACAGAGAAGTTGCGAATGAGCCTTTGATCCATGGGGCGGGTAACAGCAAATTATAGCAT
>DAIUEK010000263.1:0-3656 GCA_036845165.1 Vicinamibacterales bacterium
CGGAACGTGCAGCAGTACCAGGTCAAGTACTTCCGCGACCAGCGCCAGAAGCGCTAGCCGGGGCCAGGTCTACGTTTGCGTCCACGTCCGGGGTCAGGTCTGTAGTTGGCTGCCTTCGGGTGCCAGGTCTGTTGCGGGCGCGCCGGGGGCCATTCACAATCCTCGAAACAGTCTCGCGCGCCAATCCGGCACATCGCGCGATTTCCGCAAGGGGGTATCCCGCGGAATCGTGCGCCCGCCGGATGCCGCCGGGTAATCCCTCCCCTTTGCGGACGGCTTCCGCCAGGATCTCGACCAGCGACGGCGTACCTACGCGTCGATCCCTGGCGGGCACCTCTTTCGGCGCCACTTGCGCCCGACGGCGGAACTGCGCGGCGAAAGCCTGTGTGCCGATGACGCGCCGGTCGCTCCGGATGAAGGTGGCGATGTCAGGATCGGCGGCCGGATCGATGTAGTCAACACCTCCTGAAAATAAACAGCGACCCCAGGGACCGCCGCTGGAAGGCAGGACTTTGTCTGACGACAGGGCGTATTAGCGGCCTCCCGGGGTCAACATAAGAGGCGCTCTCGGACCCGGCGCCCATGAACTCAGCCACATCAACGCGGGGCCCATCATAGGGCGGGACGCCATGGTGTCACAACACACCACAGCGGAGGTCCGTCCGCTTCAGTAAGGCAGTCCGCGGATTACGACCGGTGGTAGTAGGCGCGAGAGAGCTGTACATTCCGGACATGCACCTGCATACGCTGAGGATTGCCGTGACCCTGATCGGGGCACTGCTGTTCGTCACACAGTTTGCGTACGCCGCGATCGCGGTTCATGGCGTTGTTCGCGATCCGCTGGGCGCCGCCGTCCACGACGCCGGTGTTGTCATCGCGACCGCTGAGCGCGCGCCGATCGCCACCGCCCGCACCGACGCGGAGGGCCGGTTTCAGCTGGACGTCCCCGTTCCCGGCCGGTATCTCCTGACCGTGACGTCGCCGGGATTCACGGAGACGCGGCAGGGGCTGACCGTGACGGCGTCCGGGATGAAACCGGTTGACGTATCGCTGCAGATCGCCGGCTTCGCAGAAGACGTGACCGTCACGGCCTCCCCCGGGCTGGTGCAGGACATCCGCACCCTGGGGCAACCGGTCAACATCATCACGTCGCGCGAGATTCTCGAGCGTGTCGATACCGTCGTCGCGGAAGCCGTGCAGGAAGAAGCCGGCGTGCAGCTCCAGCGCACGAGTCCGACGATGGCCGGCGTGTTCGTGCGCGGGCTGACGGGCAATAAGGTGAACGTGTTCGTCGACGGCATCCGATACTCGAACGGCGCGCAGCGCGGGGGCGTGAACACCTTCCTCGATCTCATCGAGCCCGGCATGCTCGAGTCCGTCGAAATCCTGCGCGGTCCCTCGAGCGCGCAGTACGGCAGCGACGCGCTCGGCGGCAGCATCCAGTTCCTGACGCGGGTGCCGTCGGTGGCAGGCGCCGGCGCGCCGACATGGGCCGGATCGTTTGCGCTGTCGGGCGGGACGGCCCATCGGAACGGGGGCGCGGAGGCGTTCGGCGCCTACCGCGGGCGGACGCTTGGCCTGACGATGAGCCTCGCGGGACGGAACACGGGCACGCTGCGACCGGGGGAGGGCTTCGACTCGCATGCGGCCGTCACGCGGTTTTTCGGGATCCGGTCGGACGTGCTGATGGACGCGCGCCTGCCGTCCACCTCCTTTCAACAGACAGGCGGATCTTTGCGCGCCCATTGGGCGGTGTCGGATCGGACCCGCGTCATCGGTTCCTACGCACGCAGTTACCAGCGTGGCGGAGAGCGCTACGACCAACTGCTGGGCGGCGACGGCAACCTGATCGCGGCACTGAACGGCCTGGCGCTCGACTTCGGGTCGTTGCGCGTCGAACGCCTGGGCGCGGGCGTCGCCGACTACCTGTCGCTGACGTATTCGCTCAACAGCCAGCGCGAGGAGCGCGTGAACCAGGGGGGCAACGGCGACGCGACGGCCACCATCGGGTATGAGCCGGAGCGCACCACCGTGCACGGCGTGCAGGGCAAGCTGGCGAAACGGTTGTCGGCGCGCGCGGAGCTGACCGCCGGGGCCGACGCCTATTTCGAACGCCTCACATCGGACGCGTTCAACGTGAATCCCGTGACGTCCGCGGTGTCGGCGCGCCGCCCGCGCGTGCCCGACGGCGCGACGTTCCGACAGGGTGGCGCGTTCGTCCAGACCACGTTCGACGCGGTACCCGATCGGCTGCGGCTGCTCGGCGCCGTGCGGTTTGGCGGCGCCTCCTATAAAGCGCGCGCGGCCGACAGTCCGCTCGTCGGCGGCCTGCCGTTGTGGCCTGATGATTCGCTGACCGCCGCCAGCCCGACGTTCCGCGCGTCCGCCGTCGCCACACCCGACGCCTTCTGGACGTTCTCGGGGTCGGTGAGCCGCGGCTTCCGGGCGCCGCACATGACCGATCTCGGAACCCTCGGCCTGACCGGATCCGGCTTCGAAGTGGCGGCGCCTGACGTGACCGGCCTGGGCGGTTTTGTCGGCAGTACGGCGGATGCCGCCGCGGTGTCGACCGGCCGCGCCGTGGAGCAGGTGGGGCCCGAGACCAGCCTGCAGTACGAGGGGTCCCTCGACTATCGCCGCCCGCGGTGGCGGGTGGATGTCACCGCGTTCGTGAACACGATCGACGGCAACATCCAGAAGCAGGCGCTAATTCTTCCCCAGGGATCGGTCGGACAGACGCTCGGCGGGCAGCCGATCGTCTCGCAGAATGCGAACGGCGCCGTCTTCGTCTCGCTCACCTCGACGCCGGTGCTGGTGCGCGCCAACGTCGATCGCGCGCGCATCTGGGGCCTCGAGTACAGCGGGCACTTCACGCTCGCGGCGCCGCTGTCGCTCCACAGCGTCTTCACCTATCTCCGCGCGAAGGACCTCGGCACGAACCTGCCGCCGAACATCGAGGGCGGCACGCCGGCGCCGGAGGCCTACCTGCTCGCGCGCTGGCAGCGGCCGCAGTCGCGGTGGTGGGTCGAGCCCTACCTCCACGTGGTCGGGAAGCAGACGCACCTGTCGTCGCTCGACCTCGGCGATCGCCGCACCGGCGCCGGCCGTTCGCGTTCGAGCATCCAGGCGTTCTTCCGCAACGGCGCGCGGGCTCGCGGCTGGATCGGCGCGGGCCCGGACGGCACGTTCGGGAATGCCGACGACGTGCTGCTGGCCACGGGCGAAACGCTCCAGCAGATCCAGGATCGCGTGCTGGGCCCAGGCGTGAACTCGTCGTCGCTGTTCACGGCCGTCCCCGGGTATGCCACCGGCGGGATCCGCTTCGGCGTGAAAGCCGGCCGTCACCAGCTGACGGTCCACGCGGAGAACCTGACCGACAGGAACTACCGCGGGATCAGCTGGGGAGTGGACGCGCCCGGCAGAGGGATCTCGGCGCGTTATTCAGTAGCGTTCTGACCCCACGGGGCACGGCCAATCACGAAGATCACTAAGGCACGAAGATCACAAAGGGTCTATCAGGTCTGAGGAAGATCTCCAGGAGAGGGCGCGAACAAGCAGAGGGCGCAGAGGCGGCTGCTCCGAGTTCGTCCGCGCCGTCGCGCGT
This sequence comes from Vicinamibacterales bacterium, assembly GCA_036845165.1. GTDB lineage: Bacteria > Acidobacteriota > Vicinamibacteria > Vicinamibacterales > 2-12-FULL-66-21 > JAICSD01. Next base: position 3,605 of record DAIUEK010000263.1, read on the forward strand.
CGCGCGGCAGGAGATGACGCGTGCTCCCGGATGCAAGCCGTTCGCACGCCCG
>DAIUEK010000264.1:0-3652 GCA_036845165.1 Vicinamibacterales bacterium
CATCATCACAGATAGGACGCCGTGTAACGCAGGAGTGTCTCCGCCAGGGTCACGGTTGTCGTTTACAGTCTACAGTTTACAGTTGGCCGTTGAAGGGAACGAACTCTCCGTTTTCTTCTTCCTCAACGGCAAACGGCGAACGGCAAACGGCAAACGCTAGAAATTCACCCGGAGCTCCGCGACGACCTGGCGCTTGATGATGTCGCCGAAGACGTGCTGCTGGATGGTCTGGTTCGCGAGGTTCATGCCCTTGACCGCGGTCGTGATGCGGTTGTTCATCCACTTCACGCCGAAGCCGCCGTTCACGAGCGTGTAGGCCTTCGTCGTCCCGTGATAGCGGTCGTCGAGGACGTCCTGCCAGAACGCGCTGTCCGAGTAGGTGACGTTCATGTCGCCGAGGTAGCGGTCCTTCGTGAAGTTGAACCCGACGTTGAAGCGGTTCTTCGCCGGCAGGTTGACTTCCTTCAGAGGGAAGTTCACTTTCGGCGTCGCCTGGTACGAGTAGTTCACGAACAGGCCGACGTACTTGTTGAGCGTCGAGTTGACGCCCAGCTCGACCCCCTTCTGCGTCGTCTTGCCGAAATTCAGATAGGTGAAACGCGCCGGGAAGCCGCCGGCGGCCTTGATCGCCAGCGGGGAAATCGGCCAGCCCGGGGGAGGGTTCGTGTCGGAATACCGGACGGTGGTGTCCTCGGTGAAGAGGATGTCGTTGGTCGTGCGGTTCACGTAGAAAGCCGCGGACACGATGGCGCGCCCCTGCGCGACGACGCCGCTGTAGCCGAGCTCGTACGCGTCGACGGAGGTTATCTTCAGATTCTCGTTCCCCTGCGACTTCACCGGGAGCGGATAGATGCGTCCGGCCAGCAGCGGCGAGAACAGTCCCAGGTCGATCGGCTCGGCGATTGTGATGTCGAGGAAGTTGTTGATGACCGACGGCGAGCGATACGCGCGGTTGTACGACACGCGGAACGTCTGGGTGTCCTTCGGCTTGATCATGAACGTGACGCGCGGCGAGACGACGGCCGTGTCGAGGTAGTCGAAGCGGTCGACGCGCGCGCCCGCGACCAGGCGGAACATCTTCGAGAGGAAGATCTCGTCCTGCACGTAGCCGCCCCCCTCGGTCCGGTTCTTGCTGAGCGGCGCGAGCGACAGGTCGAACGTGTTGTAGCGGAAGTTGCCGCCGTAGGTGACGACGTGCTTGTCCTTGAAGGCCTGGACGTTCGACGCCTCGAAGTCGATCGTCTTGGTCACGAAGCTGAAGGCGATCGGTTTTCCGCTCGTGTCCACCGTCAGCAGGTTCGCCGCGTCGCCGTTCAGGATGTTCGTGAAGAATCCGGCGTGAAAGCCCTTGTCGGTGAAGTTCACCTTGCCGTAGCCCATGACCGAGCCCCGGTTGATGTCGAAGGGGCCGATCCCGGTGTGCATGATGCCGGCGGTGCCGGCGGCGCCGCCCGAAAACGACAGCTTGCGGCCGTCGGGATAGTCGTAGTCGACGCGGGCGTCGAACTTCGGCTGCGTGGTGCCCTGGTTCGTGAAGCTCGGATACGGGTTCCGGGCCACCGCGCAGACGTCGGCGCGGTCGCAGGGAATCGTGCCCGTCGGGCGCGCGTAGGGATCCTGGGTGTAGCCGCCGGCCGACAGCTTGAAGGCCACGCGGTCATTGATCGCCTGCGCGTGCGTGCCGCTGATGTAGAAGAGCGTGCCGGCCCCCGGGTTCGTGCCGCTGCCGGAGTTGCGATCGAACCCGCCGATCCCGAGCACGGCGCTCGTGCCCTGCATCTCGCGCGGGGACTTGGTAATCACGTTGACCACGCCCGCGAGCGCGTTCGCGCCCCACACCGCGGACGCAGGGCCGCGGATGACTTCCACCTGCTTGATTTCGTTCAGGTTGACGGGCAGGAAGTCCCACATGACGAAGCCGAAGAAGTCCTGGTAGAGGCTGCGGCCGTCGAGCAGCGCGAGCATGCCCGTCGCCAGCGTGCCGGTCGCGCCGCGCGAAGTGACGTTGATGTCGCGCGCGGACACCTGCGTGATGTTGACGCCGGGCACCGTGCGCAGCAGCTCCGCGAAGTTCTGCGTCGGCGCGCTCGCGATCGTCTGCGAGCCGATGACGGTCACCGTGGCCGGCGCGTTGATGAGCTTTTCCTCGGTCCGGGACGCGGAGACGACGACCGTCTCCTCGTATTTCTGCGGCTCGTCGGGTTTCTGCTCAGGTTTGGGCGCAGGCTTCTGCTCCGGCTTCTCCGCAGCCTGCGGGTCTTTCGCGGGCGGCGCAGGCTGTTGCGCGCCCACCGCCGGGGCCGGCAGCCAACACAGCACGGCCGCGAGCGCAAAACGACACACAGCGTTCATAAGCGATGCTCCTCATTAGTGACTACGCGCACGCGGCCGCCTCCGGCGGGTGCCCTCCGGCGCTTGCGTGCCGCCGGAACGGGCGCGAAGTTCCTGCGATGCTGGAATTTAGCCTACTGGGTATAACACAGTTCGGGGCTCACTCCCAATCGCCAATCGCCAATCGACAATCGCCAGTCCGTGAATCTTCAGTCGCCACTCGCCAATCGCCAATGAGTAGACTGGGAGGATGGCAAAGGCGCCGGTGCTGCCCGCCGGGGAGTGGGCCGACTGGCCGGACGAGAAGCTCCTCGATCTGCGGATGTGTCAGCTTGGCGTGAGCATCGAGGACAGCGTGATCGCGGAGCGCATCGGGCAGCTCCAGCAGGAGCTCGACCAGCGGGGACTCGGCAGCTTCCAGCCGCACTTCTGGCTCTCGGACGAGTGGTTCTCGCCGGACAGCGTCCCCGGGGTCGCGATTCCCTTTTATCTCGCCCACCCGCGCCTCGAGCGGCTGGAGCGCGCCTGCATGCTCGAAGTCGAGGGGGGGACGCCCGAGTGGTGCATGCGCATCCTGCGGCACGAGGCGGGGCACGCGATCGACAACGCCTACAAGCTCCGGCAGCGCCGCCGCCGGCAGCAGGTTTTCGGCCCCTCCTACAAGGCGTATCCCGAGTACTACGACCCGAAGCCCTACAGCAAGAGCTTCGTGCTGCACCTGGACAGCTGGTATGCGCAGAGCCATCCCGACGAGGACTTCGCGGAGACGTTCGCCGTGTGGCTGAACCCGCAGCCGGACTGGCGCCAGCGCTACGTGGACTGGCCGGCGCTGAAGAAGCTGGAATTCATGGACACCCTGATGCACGGCCTCGCGGGTAAGTCCATGATCGTGCGCACGCGCCGCAGAGTGGATCCGCTACCGGGCATCAAGAAGGCGCTGAGCGCGCACTACGACCGCAAGCGTCGCCACTACGGACTGCTCCATCCGGATTTTTACGATCGGGATCTCCGCCGGCTGTTCTCGGATCTCCCCGAGCACGCGGGGAACATGAAAGCCGCGCGCTTCATTGCGCGCGTGCGCAAGGACGTCCGCCGCATGGTCGCGGGCTGGACCGGCGAATACCAGTACACGATCGACCAGGTGGTCGAATCGATGATCAAGCGCGCGAGCGAGCTGAACCTGCGCCTGAAAGTCCCCGAAGAGCGCGCCAAGCTGGACTTCCTCGTGCTGCTCACCGTGCAGACGATGAACTACCTGCACAGCGGACGACACAGAGCTGCGCTATAGCCGCTTCACGGCGACGGCTCACGCACCAAGATC
>DAIUEK010000265.1:0-3637 GCA_036845165.1 Vicinamibacterales bacterium
CGGCGCCGGGCACCCTGATGATGGCGAAGATCTTCGTCCCCGAGACCCAGGTGCCGGAGACGATGGGGACCGTCAAGCTCGAGATCGAGCGCACCGACGTCAACGTCATCGACGCGGCGGGACGGGGAACGGGAGAAGGGCTGGCGCTGGCCCTCAACGTCGGCGCGATGCTGATTTCGTTCATCGCGCTCATCGCGCTCGTCAACGCGGTGCTGGGGTTTGCCCACCTGAGCCTGGAAATGATCTTCGGATGGGTCTTTTCGCCGATCGCGTGGGCGATGGGGGTCCCGTGGCACGACGCGCCCATCATCGGCAGCCTGCTGGGGACGCGTATGGCGGTGAACGAGTTCGTCGCGTATGCCAAGCTGGGCCCGATGCAGGCGACGCTGGATCCCAAATCGTTCACGATCGCGACGTTCGCGCTGTGCGGCTTCGCCAACTTCAGCTCGATCGGCATCCAGATCGGCGGCATCGGCTCGCTCGCGCCCAGCCGGCGCCACGACCTCGCGCGCCTCGGCTTCCGCGCGATGATCGCCGGCACGCTGGCGAACTTCGTGACAGCTACCATCGCAGGGTTCCTGCTGTAAACCAGTGGCCAGTTACCGGCTGCCAGCAGAAAGCTGGAAGCTGGAAGCAGGAAGCTGAAAGCTGAAAGCAGGAAGCTGGAAGCAGGAAGCTGGAAGCCGGAAACTGGCAGCTGGAGACTGGTAACAGATCGATGACATATATCGAGCAGGTTGATCAGGCCGTCGCGGAGGTGCGCCGGCGCGCGGGCGCCGCCGTCCCCGACGTCGCCATCGTCCTCGGATCCGGATTGGGGGACTTCGCCGGCACGTTGACGGACGCGGTGTCGATTCCGTATGGCGATCTGCCGAACTGGCCGACGTCACACGTCATCGGTCACGAGGGACGGCTGGTGGTCGGCACGCTCGGCGGGAAGCGCGTCGCCGCGCTCTCGGGGCGCGCGCACTTCTATGAAGGGCACGACCTCCGCACGGTCACCTTCGCCACGCGCGTCATCGGTCGATTGGGCGTCAAGGTCCTGATCCTCACCAACGCCGCCGGCGGCGTGAACGACGTCGACCTCACCCCAGGCATGCTGATGGTCATGGACGATCACATCAACCTGCTCGGCAGCAATCCGCTCGTGGGGCCGAACGAAGACCAGTTCGGGGTCCGCTTCCCGGACATGACCGAGGTCTACTCGAAGCGCCTCCGCGGCATCGCCGACGAGGTGGCGCGGGAGCAGAAGCTGCGCATCGGCCACGGCATCTACGTCGCGCTGCACGGGCCCAGCTACGAGACACCCGCGGAGATCCGCTTCCTCCGCACGATTGGCGCCGACGCGGTGGGCATGTCGACCGTGCCGGAGGCCATCGTCGCCCGGCAGATGGGGGTCGAGGTGCTCGGCATCTCGTGCATTACCAACGCCGCGGCAGGGGTCCTGCCGCAGCCGCTCAATCACCACGAGGTGATGGAGGTCGCGCAGAAGGTGCGGGGCGCATTCGCCGCCCTGCTCGAGGGGATCGTTGCCCGGGCCTGACGACCGCTCGTGGGGCGGCGACCGCCGCGGCAAGCGGGATCGGCGCACGCCGGCCGAGCGGCGCAGCGGCGCCGACCGGCGCCTCGTCGACAAGGGTTCCCCGGAGGGCGACCGCCGCGCCCACGAGGAGCGGCGCACCGTCGAGCGCCGCGCGGCCGACGACCGCCGCAACGAGGCGGCCTGGCAGCCCATCGCGCTGGAGATGGCCGCCACCGGCGACTACGACGATGCCGCGCTCGTCGCGGCCGCCGTCGACGCCCGCGAGCATGCCCGGGCGCGCTTCTCCGGTTTCAAGGTCGGCGCCGCGCTCGAAACCTCCAAGGGGGAGGTGGTGACCGGCTGCAACGTCGAAAACGCGACGTACGGCCTGACGATGTGCGCGGAGCGCGTGGCGCTCTACAAGGCGCTGTCGGAAGGGCGCGACGTCTTCACGCGCGTCGCCGTCGTCGCCGACACGGAAGACCCCACGCCGCCGTGCGGATCGTGCCGCCAGCTCTTGTGGGAATACTGCGGCGACATCGAAGTCATCCTCGCGAATCTCTCCGACGTGAAGCGCCGGCTGCGTCTCTCGCAGTTGTTGCCGCTGCCGTTCGACGCCCGGCTATTGGAATAAGCGCCTGCGGCCGCAAGCCAGGGCCGGCGGCCCGAGCGAAGTAAGATAAAAGCCATGCTCCCGACCATCGACCTCCAGGATGACGTCATCGTCATGGTGGATCAGCGCAAGCTGCCCGGCCAGGAAGTGTACGTGCGGTGCCGCACCGCGCCGGAAGTGGCGAAGGCGATCCGGACGATGGTCATTCGCGGCGCCCCCGCGATTGGGGTCGCGGCGGCCATGGGCCTCGCGCTCGGGATGAAGCGGAGCACGGCGAAGGGCACGCACCAGTTCGCCGTCGAATTCCAGAAAACCTGCGAGCTGCTGGCGGCGACGCGGCCGACGGCGGTGAACCTGTTCTGGGCGATCGACCGCATGAAGCGGACGTTCGCGGAAGGGGCGCAGGCGGGAGAGTCTCCCCAGGAGCTCTCGAACCGGCTCGGCCGCGAGGCCAAGGCGATTCACGACGAGGACGTGGCGAACTGTCGCGCCATGGGCGCGCACGGCGCCGAGATGGTACGCGACGGCGCGCGCGTGCTGACGCACTGCAACGCCGGGGCGCTGGCGACCGCGGGGTACGGCTCCGCGCTCGGCGTGATTCGCGCGGCCGTGGAGCAGGGCAAGAAGATCGCGGTCTTCGCGGACGAGACGCGGCCGTTCCTCCAGGGCGCGCGCCTGACCGCGTGGGAGCTGGTCCGCGACGGCATCGACACGACGGTCATCACGGAAAGCATGGCCGGACCGCTGATGCGCGCCGGGGAAATCGACATCGTCGTGGTCGGCGCGGACCGCATCGCGGCCAACGGCGACACCGCGAACAAGATCGGCACGTACACCGTGGCCGTCCTGGCGCGCGAGCACACGATTCCGTTCTACGTCGCGGCGCCGCTCTCGACCATCGATCTGTCCACGCCCGATGGCGATCACATTCCGATCGAAGAGCGCGACCAGCGCGAGGTCAGCCATTTCGGATCGTCCCGGCTGACTCCTGTCGGCGCCCATATCCGGAATCCCGCGTTCGACGTGACGCCGCACCGCTACATCGCCGGGATCATCACCGAGAGGGGGATCCTTCGTCCGCCGTACTCGGAATCCCTCAGACAGGCGTTCACCCAACTCGCGGGTGCTTGACACGGACGATCTCGCGCGGAGATCGCAGAGGAGCGGAGAACGCAGAGAATTGTCTCTAAGAAGCTCGGCGCGCTCCGCTCCTCGGCGTGCTCTGCGAGAGATCGTCCGTTCCCTTTTGACCAGATGAACCTTCTCGCCATCGAAACCTCCTGCGACGAGACCGCGGCCGCGGTGATCGCCGAGACCGGCGATCCGGCCAAGCCGTGGCAGCTGAAGTCGAACGTCGTCGCCTCGCAGGACGCGATCCATCGCGAGTGGGGAGGCGTCGTCCCCGAGCTCGCCTCGCGCCAGCACCTGCGGGACATCTGCGGGGTCGTCGAGCGCGCGCTCGAGGCCGCCTCGGTGACGTTCGCGGACATGGGCGCCGTGGC
>DAIUEK010000266.1:0-2121 GCA_036845165.1 Vicinamibacterales bacterium
TCTGTCCCGGCGCTGGTGAAATCGCGGTGCACATAGCCGAGCGCGATGGGACGGACCAGGGCTGGTGACCATATCGCGCTGGTTACGCGGCCGATCTCCCGATCGCCCGACACGATGCGCGAGCCCGCGACGGGAATCGGCGCGGCCGCATCGAACGTGAGACCCACGAGACGCTTCGCCACCCGGCCCTGGCCGCGATCCTGCACGCGCACGATCACTTCCTGGCCGACGTAGCACCCCTTGGTGCGCGAGATGGCCCGCTCCTCCAGGCCCGCCTCGAGCGGAATCGTGTCGGTATCCATGTCCTGGCCGAAACGCGGACGGCCGCTTTCGATGCGCACGGCTTCGGCGTCCGCCGCTTCCACGCGGACGGCGCCGGCCGCGACGAGCGCAGCCGTCACGGCCTCCGCCTGCGGGGCGTCGACGATGATGTCGTAGCCGGGTACGCCGGCCTCGTCACTGCGGACGACGATCGCGTCCGCCCCTGCAATGCGGACGCGGGTCTGATCTAACAGGGACGACGGCGCCTCCCCGTTTATACCCGCCTTGACCAGCACGTCCCAGGCCCCGGGGCCGTAAATGCCGACCTCCGCGCGCGCCGCGGTCACATCCTCCACCTGCACGTCTTCGGCGAACACGAACCGATCGAGATGGTCGCGGATGGCCGTCGTGACCTGGCGCGGCACGTCGAGCAGGATCCGGCCGCCAAGCTCGAGCACGCGCATGTCCGTCATCATCCGCCCCTGGGCGGTGAGCATCGCGGCGTAGCACCCCGTGCCCGGCGTCAGCGCCTCGACGTCGTTGGTGAGCAGCCCCTGCAGGTACGACCGGCGGTCGGCGCCGGTCACCAGGATTCGCCCCGAGCTCGACCGATCGACCAATCCGGCGCCGTGGCGAAGCGCCGCGTACCCGCTGCTGTTATCCTGTTTCAATGCGACTTCATTGTACCGCCCTGGCGGCGGCCGTCCTGCTCGCGACGGCCGGGACGGCGTCCGCCCAGCTCGCGCAAGCATCACCCGCCGTCGGCGAGGCGGTGTTCGGCATCTATCTGAAGGGCACGCCGATCGGCCGCGAGCAGGTGATGTTGTCCCGGACCGAGTCTGGCTGGATCATCACCTCGACGGGCCGGACGGCGGAGCCGATCGACTTCACGATCACACGCTTCGAGATGAAGTACGCGATGGACTGGCGGCCGCTCGAGATGGATCTCGAGGCGCGCCTTAAGAATGCCCCGGTCGGGCTCAGGACGTCATTCGCGATGACGACCGCCATCAACGAGATCACGCAGGGCGGAAAAACGTTCTCGAAAGAGGATCAGATTAGCGCCGGGACGATCGTGCTTCCGAACAACGTGTTCGGCAGCTACGAGGCTCTCGCCGCCCGCCTGTCCACCGCCGTCGTCGACGCGGAGCTTTCGATTTACGTCGTGCCGCAGGCGGAGATAAAGGTCAAAGTGCGCGCGACGAGCGAGCAGACGGTGACCGGACCGGGAGGCTCGATCCCCACGCGTCGCTTCGACCTCACGTTTCAGAATCCCGGCGGCCCCGTCAACGCCATCGTCGTCATCGACAACCACCTTCGCCTCATGCGCTTCGAACTTCCGGATGTGGGGCTGCTGGTGGTGCGCGAAGACGCCTCGAGCGTCAATATCCGCACCCAGACGACGCGGAACCCGACGGACGTGGACGTCTCCATCCCGGCAAACGGCTTCAACCTGGGCGCGACGTTGACGATGCCGCCGACTGTCGCCGGGCGGCTGCACCATCCGGCCGTCGTCCTCGTCGGCGGCGCGTCGCCGACGGACCGGGACGAAGTGATCGACGGAGTCCCCGTATTCGCGCAGATGGCGAAGGCGCTGGCGGACAGCGGCCATGTCGTGCTGCGCTACGACCGGCGCGGCGGCGGCCAGAGCGGCGGGCGCATCGAAGCGGCCACGCTCAGCGATTACGCCGACGACGTGATCTCGGCGGTGAAGTGGCTGTCGAAACGCGATGACGTCGACAAGGGGCGGATCGTGGTGGCGGGGCACGGTGACGGCGGCTCGGCCGCACTCATCGCCGCCACGCACGAGAGGGCGATCGACGGCGTGGTGACGCTGAACGGGTCGGGCACGCGCGGCGC
>DAIUEK010000266.1:2131-3622 GCA_036845165.1 Vicinamibacterales bacterium
CGCGTGCTGGATGGGATGAAACTGTCGCCGGCCGACAGGCAGGCACGGATCGATCTGCAGCAGAAGATCCAGGCGGCGGTGACCGGCGGCGGCAGCTGGGTGGGTGTCCCGGAGGCCATGCGCCGGCAGGCGGATACCCCGTGGTTCAGGAGCGTGCTGAGCTACGATCCCGCGGTGATCCTCCCGAGGGTCAGGCAGCCGATGCTGATCATCCAGGCGGACCAGGATCCCAGTGTCCTCCCCGCCGAGGCGGAACACCTCGCGGAGTTCGCGCGCGCCCGCAGGAAAATCCCGCCGCCCGAGGTCGTGCACCTGCCCGACGCCAACCAGACGCTGGCCCCGGCCGGGACCAGGACGGTCAGTCCGAAAGTGGCCGCGGCCATCGCCGACTGGATCAGGAAACTGTGACTGCGAACTGCCAACCGCGAGCCGAACTGCTTACTGCTTACTGCCTACTGCTTACTTAAGCTAAACTGCCCTCATGAGAGTCGGCGTCCCGCGTGAAACGTTTCCCGGCGAGCACCGGGTCTCCCTGATCCCCTCCGCGGTCGCGGCGCTGAAGAAGGCCGGACTCGACGTGGTCGTCGAGCAGGACGCCGGCGCGGCGGCCGGTTTCCCCTCGGCCGCCTACGAAACCGCGGGCGCCACGGTCGCCTCCCGCGACGTCGTGTTCTCGACCGCCGACATTCTGCTCCAGGTGCGATCGGTGCCGCCTGAGGCGAACCGGCTGCGACGGGGCCAGGCCGTCATCGGCTTTGCCGATCCGCTCGGCGCGCCTGAGGCCGTCCGCGCGCTCGCCCAGGCCGGCGTGACGGCCTTCTCGATGGAGCTCATGCCGCGCATCACGCGCGCGCAGAGCATGGACGCCCTGTCCGCGATGGCCACCATCGCCGGGTACAAAGGGGTCCTCATGGGCGCCGATCACCTGCCGCGCATGTTCCCGATGCTGATGACCGCGGCCGGGACGTTGACCGCCGCGCGCGTCTTTGTCGTCGGCGCGGGCGTGGCCGGTCTGCAGGCGATCGCCACCGCGCGCCGCCTGGGGGCGAGGGTCGAAGCCTACGACGTCCGCCCCGCCGTCAAGGAACAGGTGCAGAGCCTGGGGGCCCGCTTCGTCGAGATGCCGCTCGAAACGACGGATTCCGAAGACAAGGGCGGCTACGCCAAGGCGCAGGACGAGGCGTTCTACCGCCGCCAGCGCGAGATGATGCTCAAGGTCGTCGCCGGAAGCGATGTCGTCATCACCACCGCGCTGATTCCCGGGAAGAAGGCGCCGATCCTCATCACCGCCGACATGGTGGACGGCATGGCGCCAGGCTCCGTCGTCGTGGACCTCGCGGCGGAGAGAGGCGGCAACTGCGAGCTGACGCGCCCCGACGAAGTGGTCGTCCACAAGGGAGTGACCATCCTGGGCCCCTCGAATCCGCCGGCCCTCGTGCCGAATCACGCGAGCCAGATGTATTCGAAGAACATCACCACGTTCCTGGCGCA
>DAIUEK010000267.1:0-3606 GCA_036845165.1 Vicinamibacterales bacterium
GCGTGAAGATGCGGACGTCATCCGACCCGGCGATCCGCTCGGTTTCCTCGACCATGACGGTCGCGTCGGCCCCGCGCGGCATCGGCGCGCCGGTCGCGATCTCGATGCATTCGCCGGCGCCCACGGACCGGGTGGGCACCTGTCCTGTGTAGACCTTCTCGACCGACCGGAGGACTTTCGGCTCGTACCGGCCCGCGCCGAACGTGTCCTCCGCGCGCACCGCGTAGCCGTCCATCGCGGCGCGATCGAATGGCGGGACGTCGATCGCCGCGGTTGGCGGCGCCGCGATCACGCGGCCCAGGGCCTCGCGCAACGCCACGCGCTCGGTCCGCGTCACCGGCGTCGCCGCCTCGAGAATCAGGCTCAGCGCATCCTCGAGCAAAATCGAGTCGCGGATCGGCCTCATCGTTGAACTCATGGCAGGGACTCGCGACCAGGGACCAAGGGACCAGGGACCGCGTTCATCTCCGGAGCTCCCTGACCACGTGGCCGAGCTCAGGCAGGATCAGCTTGGTCATGGCGAGGCGCACCGCATTCTCGGATCCCGGCAGCAGGAAAATCACCGTGCCGCGCGCGATGCCCGCGGTGGCGCGCGACAGCATCGCGGCGCTCCCGATCTCGCCGTAGCTGAGCGCGCGGAACAGCTCGCCGAACCCGTCCAGCCGCTTCTCGAGCAGCCCCTCGATCGCCTCGTAGGTGCTGTCGCGCGACGTAATTCCGGTCCCCCCGGTCGTGATGATCGCGTCCACGCCGCCCACCTGCGACAGGACCGCCTCGCGCACGTCCTTCGGCTCGTCGCGCAGGATCTGGCGTTTCGCGACGACGTGGCCCGCGCCTTCGAGCAGCTCCACGATCGCCCGGCCGCTGACGTCGGTCTCGGCCGCCCGCGTGTCGCTGACCGTGAGCACGGCGCAGCGCACGCCCGTCACGGCCGTCTTCCGGTGCTCGGAAACGCTCACATGGACATTATATGGAGGTGCGAGGTGCCAAGTGCGAGGTGCGCTTGCAGAACGGGGGTCGCTTGTGGGCCGGGTCCTTAGACCCGGCGGCGGCGAGGTGAGATACGATCTTCCCGACTTATGAAGACATCTGCGTGGTGCGTGGCGGGCCTCTTGGTGGCGGCGCTATTGGGGGGCAGCCCAGGGGCGCAGACGCCCGCGGACGCCATGAAGGCCGACGCGGAGGGGGAGCGCTGGGTGGCGGCGACGCTGAAGAAAATGACGCTCGACGACAAGGTCGGGCAGCTGCTCGTCTCGTCGTTCGGGTCCGAGTACCTGAGCACGGACTCCCGCGAGTACGACGCCCTCGTGAGGTCGATCCACGAGTACAAGATCGGCGGCTTCCACGTGTTCGGCGGCGCGGAGCCGACGCCGGACGTGCTGCTCGACGCCAACTACGGGAGCGTGACGCTGGGGCAGCCGCTGGCGGCGGCATCGCTCCTCAATCGCCTGCAGGCGATCGCGCCGTATCCGCTGCTGAACTCCGCGGATTTCGAAACCGGCGCGGGCTTCCGGCTCGAGGGGGCGACCGCGTTTCCGCGCAACATGGCGTTCGGCGCCGCCGGCGACGAGCGCCTCGCCTACGAGGCCGGGCGGATTACCGCCGTGGAATCCCGCGCGATCGGCGTGCAGGTCAATTTCGCGCCGGTCGTCGACGTGAACAACAACCCGCGCAACCCCGTCATCAACACGCGATCCTACGGCGAGGACCCCGAGGCGGTCGGGCGCCTTGGCAGCGCCTACGTGCGCGGGCTCCAGGCGGGCGGGATGATTGCCACCCTGAAGCATTTCCCCGGGCACGGCGACACCGACGTCGATTCGCACCTCGGGCTGCCGATCATCAAGGACGCGCGCGACGTCCTGGACAGGACCGAGTTCCCGCCGTTCAAGGCGGGCATCGCCGCGGGCGCCGGCGCCGTGATGACCGCGCACATCGAAATGCCCGCGCTCGATCCCGCGCCGAATACGCCGACGACGCTGAGCAACCCGATCGTGTCGGGCCTGCTGCGCCGCGAGATGGGTTTCGAGGGCGTCATTTACACGGACTCGATGGGCATGGCGGGGGTCACCGCGCTCTACAAGCCGGGAGAAGCTGCCGTCCGCGCGATCAAGGCGGGGAACGACGTCGTGCTGCATTCACCCGATGACGCGGCCGCGTTCGCGGCGATCAAGGCGGCGGTGCAGTCGGGAGAGATTCCGGCCGCGCAGATCGAGAAGTCCGTGGAGCGCGTGCTGCGCGCCAAGGCCCGCACGGGCCTGAATCGTATCCGCGCCGTCAACCTCGAGGCCCTGCCGAACATTGTCGGCGGCCGGGCGCACCAGGCGGTCGCGGACGAAGTGAGCCAGCGATCGATCACGCTGGTGAAGGACGCGCGCAACCAGGTTCCGCTGAAGCTGGCGAAGGACGCGCAGATCCTCTACCTGTCCATCCTGGATTCTCCCGGCGGATGGCGGATCGCCGCGCCGAGCCGCGCGTTCATTCCTGAGCTGAAGCGGCGGTGGAGGGGCGTGACGTGTGTCGAGCTGTCGGAGCGGTCCACGGCGAACGAGCTGGAGCTCGTGCGCGCGATGGCGCCGCGCTACGACGCGGTGATCGCGTCGGTATTCGTGCGCGCCGCGTCCGGCAGCGGGCGGATGGATCTGCCCGCGAACATGCAGGGGCTGCTGCGCGCGATCGCCCGGCAGACCGAGCAGAGCCGGAAGCCGTTTGTCACCGTGCTCTTCGGCAATCCCTACACCGCGACGTTCCTGCCGGACGTGCCGGCGATGATGCTGACGTACGACTTCTACGACCGCGCGGAGCGGTCGGCGGTGAGGGCGATCGCCGGCGAGGCGCCGATCACCGGCAAGCTGCCGATCGGCCTGCCGGGGGTTGCCGAGCGGGGGGCCGGACTCGACCGGCGGCCGTAGCGCAAGGTATAATTGAAGTTTCGCCGCGCCCTTAGCTCAGTTGGATAGAGCGTCTGGCTACGAACCAGAAGGTCGCATGTTCGAGTCATGCAGGGCGCACCAAACATTATCCGGGGGTCTTCGTCCCCCGGGCTCCCTTACACGCTCGCTCGCGGGGACCCCTTCGATCCCCGCTCCGCTCGCGTGGGCTCACTCACTGTCGCTCGTTCGCCGGGCCGGCCGTGATCAGAGGGGTCATTCGGGACGATGGTGTCAAGCGAGCGGACTGACGAAGAGCACATGCGCGCGGCGCTGGAGCTCGCGCGGCAGGGGCATGAACGCGGTGAAGTGCCTGTCGGTGCGGTCCTCGTCATGGACGGCGAGGTCCTGGGCCGGGGATTCAACCAGCCCATCAGCCTGAACGATCCGACGGCGCACGCGGAGATCGTCGCGCTGCGGGAGGCGGGGCAGGAGTCGGGCAACTATCGACTGACCGGCGCGACGTTGTATGTGACGATCGAGCCCTGCCAGATGTGCGTGGGGGCGATGGTCCACGCGCGGATCGCGCGGCTCGTCTACGGCGCGCCCGAGCCCAAGGCCGGCGCGATCGAGTCGGCCGTCCGTGCGCTCGAACATCCGTCGCTCAATCACCACATCGAGGTGACCGGGCGCGTGCTCGAGGACGAATGCCGCGAGGAGATCCAGGCGTTCTTCAGGG
>DAIUEK010000268.1:0-3606 GCA_036845165.1 Vicinamibacterales bacterium
CGGATGCCGCTTGAGGGACCGAGAGCGCTCTGAGCATGGAGGCGGCGGCCGCCGCGGCGGCGCGCAAGAGATCCTTCGCGCGCGCCGGGGGCGGGTTCGCGCCCGTGATCCAGCGCACCGCGATCGAGCCGAGCACGGCGCCGGCCGCGCGCACCGGTTCCGCCGCTTCAGGTGTCAGTCCGTTTCGAAACAGGCTGCAGCCGCCGTCGAGGACCGGGCGCGTCAGCGCCTCCTCCGCCGCCCACGGGCGTCCGGCCGCGGCCGCCTGTCGGCCCAGGCGCGCGGATCGAATGACGACCGAGCAGGCGCCGAGTGTGGTCAGCAGGTCGCCGGCGATCACGTGCAGCGCGGCCCCTTCGTCGGGCGTGTCATGAATCCCGTCCAGCAGTGTCTGGAACCAGTGGATCAAATCGGTGTGGTCGCTCGGCGACGGGATGAGTCCGACGGCCCCAGACATCTCCACGAACCGTCGAAGCGCCTCGTCTTCTTCATTCGGACGCCTCAGGGGCGCGCGGACCCGCGCGGCGGCGAGCGGTGGGAGTTTCGCGGCCGCGCGCAGCAGGCGATCGCGCGCGCCTGGGCGTGGCGAGACCCCGCACTGTTCGAGGCACGCCGTCGTTTCGGCGGCTGCGCGGAGTCGAAGCGCGGGCACACGTGAGCGACGGCCCGCGACGTGGGCGGCGCGTGCGTGCCGCCGCACCTCGTCGACATGACCCAGCGCGGCCTCGACGTGCGCCCCGGCCAGGTGGGCCTCGCAGAGGCCGGCGGCGTCCTCCTCCTCCGTCGCGTCGTTGATGGCCTGCGTCGCCGCGCGGGCGGCCCCGGCGAGGTCTCCCTTCAGCCGGCGCACAACCGACAGCAGCGCGCCCCCGCGCAGACCGAGCGTCTCCTCCGCCGCCTCGAGCCGACCCGACAGGCACAGCACCAGCGCGAGCCAGCGCTGTGCCTCCAGCCCTCCGCCGCCGTGCGCATCCTCATCCGCGAGCGAGGCCGTGCGCAGCGCCGCCTCGGCATCCGGGAGGCGACCCTGCTCGAGGAGCGCGCGTCCGGTGCCGACCAGCGCACGGGTTCCGATCGAGGGATCCCTCGACCATTCACGCGCCTGCTGAAAGGCGCTCGCGGCCCCATCGGGGTGCCCGCGATCGAGGTGCAGTTCACCCAGCGCGCACGAGGCGGCGGCGGCGGCGCTCATCGCGCCCCTTGCCGCCAGCGCCCTTGCGCACCGAGCCAGCACTCGCACGGCCCGCGCGTGCCTCCCGCGCGCCGCGATCGCGCGCGCCGCCACGACCGCTCGCTCCAGACGCGCGATGCCCGCCGGCGCGATCACGATGGCTCGATCGAGCGGCCGCGGCCGCACCACGTACTCGGGGGCGGTCTCGTGCAGCCAGGCGGTACCGCCGCGCGACCGGCGGGTCGCGGACAGCGTTTCAATCAACACGCCGGGCACCCCGGCCGCGGCCGCAGCCGCGGACCGGATGTCCGCCGCGGACGGACCGAAATCGGAATCGAGGTAAATCGCGCCGGTCATCTCTCGTGCCATGAGGGGCTCCAGGCCAACCGCGCCGCCGCCGGACGCAGGCGTGCGGCAGAAGCGAATCCAGACGTGCCGCCGCGCTCCGCCGGCCGCGGCCAGCGACAGGGCCGCGGGGAGGATCGCCGAAGGCGTCAGCCAGTCGAGCACGCACAGGTGACGCGGCGGCAGGAGGGCGTCCTCGAGCGCGCCGAACCGGCTGTCAATGACGAGATACCCCGCGAGCCGCGCGGCACGCGCTATCTGGAGGCGCGCGGTGCGCAGGCCGGCCCCGTGAGGACCATGGACGCTGATCGCCGTCACGCCGGGGGGCCCGCCAGCTTCGATCACGGATCGGATGGCGTCGAGCGCGGGCCTCCATTGCAGGAAGACGCCGATCGGGCGCCAGCCCGAGGAACCCGTCTCGATGGCGGGTCGCACATGTCGCGCGGCCGCCTCCGCGGTGAGCTCCACCCCCGCCGCGCGAAGAAAGCGGACCAGGTGCAAGGCCGCCGCGCGCGCCTGTCCACCTGACGCACCGAGCGCCGGCAGGCCCGCGTGTGCCTCGAACCAGCGGGCGCCGCACATCCCGTAGTCGACGAGCGGCAGCAACAGCGGATGGCGGAGGCCGGACAGTCGGTCGCAGAGATCGGTCCGGCCACGCACACCGTTGCCGGGCGGTCCAGGCGGCGCCGGCGCGGTCGTGAGGCGAACGACCTCGCCGGTCGCGAGATCCACGACCTCCTCGTCGTCTTCAGTCAACAGGAAGCGATCGGCGATGAGCGGCATGGGGAGGGACCGCGCCGCGGCATTGCAAAACGATGACCGCGCGAAAACACCTGAAGATCGCGGCGGCACCCGCCGCGCCGCGCCGGGAGCGCGCAGAAACTTCGTATACAATTTCGAGTGAATGCTGCGGTTTCTCACTGCCGGCGAGTCCCACGGGCGCACGCTCGTCGTGATTCTCGAAGGCCTGCCCGCCGGGCTGTCGATCGACGTCGACGCCATCAACCGCGATCTCCGGCGGCGACAGGGCGGGTACGGACGCGGCCGCCGGATGGCGATCGAATCCGATCGCGCGGACATCGTGTCGGGCGTACGCGCCGGCGAGACCCTTGGCGGCCCGGTCGCGATGCTGATCGAAAACCGGGACTGGCCGAATTGGCAATACACGATGCGATCGACTGCGGGGCAGGACGCGACCGGGGAGGATGCCCTCGGGGGCGCGCGGCGGGCACCCGTGACCTGTCCCCGTCCGGGTCACGCGGACCTGGCGGGCGGCGCGAAGTATGAGCGCGACGATCTGCGCGACATCCTCGAGCGCGCGAGCGCGCGGGAGACGGCGGCGCGCGTGGCCGCCGGCGCCCTGGCGCGGCAACTGCTCGCCCACGCCGGCCTGCAGCTCACGAGTCACGTGTTCACGCTCGGCAGCATCACGCTGCCGAACCGGGACCGCGTCGACTTCGCGCGTGCCAGCGCCCTGCCTGACGATGGACCGCTTCGCTGTGTGGACCCGGCGCTCGAGCAGCAGATGATCGCGGAGATCGATCGCGCCCGCGAGGCGGGCGATACGCTCGGCGGCGCCTTCGAGATCATCGCGACCGGCGTGCCGGTCGGCCTCGGGAGCTACGTCCAGTGGGATCGCAAGCTCGATGGACGCCTCGCACAGGCGCTCATGTCCATTCCCGCCATCAAGGCCGTCGGGATCGGGCTCGGACCTGATGTCGCGTCCCGCCCCGGCTCGCGCGTCCACGACGAGATCGTGGTCGGTAACGCGTCGCGCGCGACGGGACTCGCGCGCCCCACCAACAACGCGGGCGGGCTCGAGGGAGGCGTCACAAACGGCGAGGACCTCCGCCTCTCCGCCTACATGAAGCCGATTTCGACGCTGATGAAGCCGCTGCGCTCTGTCGATCTCGCCACGATGACGGGGGCGCCGGCCGCCATCGAGCGGAGTGATGTGTGCGCGGTGCCGGCCGCGGCGGTGGTCGGCGAAGCCATGGTGGCGCTCGTCCTCGCGGACGCGCTGCTCGAGCGCTTCGGCGGCGACTCCATCCCGGCCCTCGAACGCGCCATGTCCTCCGCCGACGCCACCA
>DAIUEK010000269.1:0-3574 GCA_036845165.1 Vicinamibacterales bacterium
GCATGTCCCATCCGGACAAGGTCAGGTTGTAGCCGACCTGGCCGGCATCACGGAAGAAGTTGTCCCCATCGTTGAGGCTGCCGACGCCGACCAGGCCGCCGCCGTTCTGGATGCCGTTGGCGGCATATCCGTACTTGTTCACGATCGGCGTGATGAACGCGTTGTAGGCGTCCTGTCCGGCGACGAACACCGGCACCGACAGCAGCCCGAGCTGATTCAGGTTTGCGGTGTCGATGTGCGAGCCGATCGCGGTCGAGACCGTGGCGCTGGACGTGTTGTCCGGAATCCCCGCGGTCAGCAGCGAGAAGTGGGTGTACTTGAAGTTCAGGTAGCTCATCGCGTTGATGATCCACGACCCGTCGACCGTCCCGATTTTCTGGCGCGACTCGTTGCCGGTGCCCGCGGTGGGCGCGGTGAACTGGCCGAATAGCGAGCTTTTGTCCTCACGCTTCGAGTCACGATAGCTGGCGTTGATCAGGGTGGAATGCGTCGGCGTGGCGGTGAGCTTGCCGAAGCCCTCGTTGCGCGTGCTGTCGTAATTCGGCAGGTCGCCGTAGACGTTCGCGCGGTTGGCGCGGCTGATCTCCGGGCGATAGTAGGACCCGAAGAAGAAGATCCGATCCTTGAGGATGGGTCCGCCAACGTTCGCCTCGGTCCAGGTCCGATTCTCCTGGTAGCGCGACAGGCTGCCGTTCTTCAGGCCGGCCGACATCTTGCTGCTCTGGAGCTGATAACTCAGCTGCCCGCTGTATTTGCTCGTGCCGGACTTGCTGACCGAGTCGATCGCGAACCCACCGGCGCGGATGAAGTCAATCGCCTTGGCGCCTCCCTTGATGACCGTCACCTGCGCGATGTCGTAGGCGGCGGGCTCGGCCGACAGCGTGCCGAAGAGCGGCAGCGTGACGTTGACGCCGTCGAACTTGTAGACGTTGTCCTGGCCGCTGCTGCCCGAGCTCGGGCCGCGCACCGAGTCCTGCGTGTACTGCACGCCGGGAATCAGCTTGATGAGGTCGCGATATTCCTGGCCGACCGGCACCTGCGTGATCTGGTCGTTCGGAATGCCGCTGGTGATCGCGGCCGACGACTTGTCGATGAGCGAGGCCTCCGCGGTCACGGTCACCGCCTCGGTGACCCCCCCAACCGCCAGCGACGCATCCGCCGCCGTGGTTTCTGAGAGCTGTACGGCCACCTTCTTCGTGGCGGTCTGCATTCCCTGCAGCGTGAACGTGAGTGTGTAATCGCCCGGCGGGAGCGCCGGCAGCTGATAGATGCCGTCGCCGCCGGTGACCGTCACCCGGGGGCCGGGCAGCACGTTGGAACGGGCCTCCACGGTCACGCCTGGGAGCACGCCCCCGCTGCTGTCGCTCACCTTGCCGGTGATCGAGCCGGTCTGCTGGGCCAGCGCGGGGATGGCGGAAACCGCAAGACACAGGAAAAGAAACGTACAAATCACACGTACAGGGCGCATTCGGGCATCCTCCATAGAAGCCGCGGGACGGGCCGGATGGTATCACGCCGCCGAGTTGGCGTGAACCGCCGCGCCGAGGAGCCCGCATTCAGAATTCAGGATCACGGCGACCGGAATCGTCGCGACGAAATCCGAAAGTGGTTCCTTGGACCGGAAGGCATCCAGGAAGCTTCCGGCTTCGAGCGCGGGAAGGATCTTCGGCGCGATGCCGCCGCCGATGTAGACGCCTGCCGTGGCCACCGTCCGCAGCGCCAGGTTGCCCGCCTCGGCGCCATAGGCGGCGACGAACAGCTCCAGCGACTCCTGGCACTGCGCGCACCGCTTCTCCAGGGCCGATCGGCTGATGGCGGCCGGCAGATCCGCGGGATCGCCGACCGTGCCGACGCCGGCACAGGTCTTCGACGGCAGGAGCGCGGCGGGCGACAGAAACGTGCGGCTGCCGAACGCATCGTGCGTGAACTGGTAGACGTTCACGAGCCCGGGACCGGAGATGATGTGCTCGACGCTGCAGCGGCCGTAGACGCGCGTCAGCGTGGCGAGGATCTCCATCTCGCGCGGCGTCCGCGCCCCCCAGTCGGCGTGCCCCCCTTCGGACGCGCCGGGCACGAACCGGCCGTCGATGTTGTGCAGGAAGGCTTCGCCAAGCCCGGTGCCGGCGGCGATGACGGCGGCGTTGCCCCCCGGCTGGGCGATCCCCTGTTGCAGCACGTCGAGCTCGTCAGGTTCGAGCACGGCGACCGAGTGCGCCATCGCCTGGAGATCGTTCAGCAGGTAGACGCGCTTGAGGCCCGCGGCTTCGCCGATCGCCGCGGCGTCGACGGGCCAGGGTACATTCGTCAGCCGCGCCACCTGGTCGGTGACCGCGCCGGCGACGCCGAAGGTGGCCGCCGCGATCGATCGGGCCTCCACGCCGTTCGCCTTCAGGAACTCGCGGATCATCGGCACCAGGCCGTCGTAGTCGAGCGTGACGAACTCGCCGACCTCGATCGTTGTGGGCCGCTCGGGCGCGCGCGAGAAGAGCCCGAGCAGCGTTTTCGTCCCGCCCACGTCGGCCGCCAGCAGCATTCACACATTATCGGGCAATTGGGTAATTGAGTAATCACCAAATCCTGTTGACTTTCCCCGCCGTGTGTCTCATCTTGGCCTTCGATGTCATCGTCCGCGCTCGATGATGACGCGCTCCGGCGCCAGTTCTACGGCGCGCGCGACATCCGCAACCTCTATCCGAGGGTCACCGAGAACCATCTTCGTTACCTGGAGAAATGGGGACTCATCCGCGAGGCTGCCCGGTCGACCACCGAGCGCTTCTACAGTTTCACGGACCTGTCCACGATCAAGCAGCTGGCGGCGGAGTTGGATCGCGAGGTCCCGCTGAAGAAGGTGCTGCGGTCGCTCCTGGCCGGACACCAGGGGCAGCTCCAGCTGGATTTCCACGCCTCAGTCAGCGCGCCGGCCAAGGTCGTCTCCCTGCAGGGGCGCCCCGCGCGCCGGGTGCCGCCCGAACGCGGCAACCCGATCCCTGCCGACAACGCGTTTCCGTTCTCGGATCCGCAGGCCGCGCTGGCCGCGAACTACTTCATCGAGGGCTCGCGCCTGGACGACGGGGATGACCGGAAGATGCAGGAGGCGGCCGCGGCCTATCGCCGCGCGCTCGTCATCGATCCCGAGCTCGTGCCGGCGATCGTCAACCTGGCCAACATTCATTACGCGGGAGACGAGCTCATCGAGGCGCAGGCGCTCTACGAGCGCGCGATCGGCCTCGATCCGGACTGCTTCGAGGCGCACTTCAATCTCGGCAACATCCACCACGATCTCGGCCGCTACGAGGAGGCGCTGGTCTGCTATCGCGACGCGGTGTCGCTCAATCCCGGCTACGCCGACGCGCACTTCTACCTCGCGGTGACCCTCGAAAAAACCGGGCACTCACCGGAAGCCAAGCCGCACTGGAAGACGTATCAGGAACTCGCCCCGGACGGGGAGTGGATCGAGCTGGCGAGGGAGTTCAGCGAATAAGAGACAAGGCAGAAGGTAGAAGGTAGAGCCTTTTACCTTAGTAGTTGTTGGCCCGCTCGGCCGCCCAGTCGCGCTTCTTCGGTGTGCGGCGCA
>DAIUEK010000270.1:0-3561 GCA_036845165.1 Vicinamibacterales bacterium
AAACCGCACCATCCATGACGGCTCGCCGATGATGACGGACGGACGATAGACCATCGCGTGGGTGTAACACTCGAGCGGGTCGATCTTCCCCGCCTCGACATGGAAGCACCCGATGTACTGCAGCGCCGAGCGCGCCACGGCGGGCGAGACCCAGAACGAGCAGTCGAAGGCGCTCATCACCGTGTCGTCACGCCGGAGGCCGAGGAGGTACAGCGCGGCCGCGCTGGCCGTCCCCATCGCGTTGAGCTCGCGGGTGGAGAAAAACACGCGCTTCGGCACGGGTGACGTCGTGCCGGTCGTCTCGAACGCCGTGTCCGCGCGTCCCGTCAGGAACGCGTCGGCGCCATGCGACTGAAGATCCTCTCCCGTCGTGTAGAAGTCCCCGAGCTGCGACGGATGCTCGATCCGCTCCACCTGGATGCCCCGGCGGCGGAACTGCTCGCGGTAGAACGACGAGCGCGCCGCGACCAGCTTGAGGGTGCGCCGGAAGCGCGCGCCCTGCATCGCGACCAGAGCGCCCGGCGGCAGCGCGCCCATGAGGCGCGCCGCCCCGGCCGGCGCCGATCGCAGCGCCATGCCCTCGATCTGGTCCGCGAGCCGCCCCAGCACTAGACCCGCCCTGGCGCGCAGCGGCGAATGAGCTGCTCGAGGAGCTCGACGCCAAGGTCGATGTCCTTTTCCGTCATCGTGAAGCTCGGCGCGAGCGTGAAGACGTTCTTGTAGTAGCCGCCCACGTCGAGGACGAGCCCCATCTTCTTGCCGTGGGCGTCGAGGTCGCCCTTCATGCCCTCGGCGAAGATCGTGTCCGTCAGCGCGCGGTCGGGCGTGTAGCCGTCTTCCTGGCAGATTTCGATCCGCAGCGCCAGCCCCATGCCGTCGGTGTCGCCGATGACCTTGGGGAACTTCTTCTGGAGCTGCTTGATCTGCGCGAGGAAGTACGCGCCTTTGCCTTTGACGAG
Source organism: Vicinamibacterales bacterium (assembly GCA_036845165.1). Classification (GTDB taxonomy): domain Bacteria; phylum Acidobacteriota; class Vicinamibacteria; order Vicinamibacterales; family 2-12-FULL-66-21; genus JAICSD01. Next base: position 960 of record DAIUEK010000270.1, read on the forward strand.
CGCCTCGTAGTCGGTCTCGATGAGCATCTGCACGACTTCCCGTCCGACGGCGGTGCCGAGCGTGTTGGACGAGAACGTCGAATGCGTCGACCCGGGCGGAAACACCTCGGGATTGATCAGCTCCTCGCGCGCCCAGATGCCCGAGAGCGGGTTCAGGCCGTTGGTCAGCGCCTTGCCGAACACGATGATGTCCGGCTCGACGTTGAAGTTCTCGATCGCCCAGAACTTCCCGGCGCGGAAGAAGCCCATCTGGATCTCGTCGTCGACCAGCAGGATGCCGCGCTCGTCGAGGACTCTCTTCAACGCCGGGAAATACTCCGGCGGCGGGATCACGTAGCCGCCCGTGCCCTGGATGGCCTCGACGTAGAAGGCGGCGAACTCGGGCTCCTTCGCCTTCGCGTCCCAGAATGAGTTGTACTCGGTCTCGAAGTTCTTCTCGAACTGCTTGACGCAGTAGAGACCGCAGTCCTCCCGCTTCTTGTCGTAGGGACAGCGGAAGCAGTACGGGAACGGGACGAAGTGCGCGCGATCCGAAAAATGCCCGTACCGGCGCCGGTAGCGGTAACTCGACGTAATCGCCGTGGCCGCCAGCGTCCGGCCGTGGTACCCGCCCATGAACGCGAACACCAGGTTCTTACCCGTCGCGTTGCGCACGATCTTCAGCGAGTCCTCCACCGCCTGCGAGCCGCCGACGTTGAAGTGGACGCGCCCCTCGATCCCGAACTTCGACTCGTTCAGGCGCGCGATGGCGGCGGCCAGCTGCACCTTCTCCGGGTGCAGATACTGGCAGGCCAGCTGCGGCAGCTTGTCGAGCTGATTCTTGAGCGTCTGGTTCAGCCGTGCGTTGCCGTACCCCAGGTTGGCGGCCGAGTACCACATCTGCAGGTCGAGGTACGGCGTCCCCTCGCGGTCGTACAGGTAGTGCTCTTCCGCGCGGTCGAAAAACTTTGGCGGCTCGAGGTAGTGAACCGTGTCCCCCCACGAGCAGTGCTTGCGCTCGAGCGCGAGCAGCTCCTTCTCCTCGGTGGTCCGCAGGATCTGCAGCAATTCGTTCTTGTCTGTGCTCATGTCTCTCCAGGCTAGGCGCCGACCCGCGCGGCACTCGACCGGCGGGGCAGCTGGCCGCTTCGAAGTCTGTCGTTCAAATCCAGGGCAACGTCCGCCAGCCCCGCGTAGGGCACGTGCGCGATCTGCTGCTCGGCGCAGTACCGGGCGAGCTTGTCCTTGGCATACACGAGATCGGCCGCTCCGGCGGCGTAACGGTCCGACAATCCGTCGCCGACGAAGACGGTGACCGACCCCTCCGGGTTCAGCGTCTGCATGACCGCCGGCTTGCAGGTGGCGCACCCGTGGACGCAGGCCTCGTCCGGGAACGGAAACGCGGTGCGCCAGGTACCGTCGCCTCCCGGCTCGAGGTGACTGGCGCAGATCCGCATCGCCTGCACGATCGGCTGCGCGGCGGCCGGGACCTGGCGGAGCAGTCGCCGGATGCAGTAGTCGAATCCGTCACTGATGATGTGCACCGGCATGCCGGAGGCGGCACCGGTTTCCAGCACTGCCCTGAACCCCTCGTCAATGCCAATCGCGTCGATGAGCGCGTCGGCCTCGGCGGGCGTGGCCGTGACGAGGGCCATCTGCTGGCGCAGGCACTCGCGGGACCCGAGGCGGCCGGCGCGCCATTCCTCCTCCACGCGCACCCACTCCCGCGCGGCGTAGCGCTCGAGGATCGCGTCGACCACGTCGGCGCGCGAAATGGTTCCATCGAAGTCCAGGAACACGATCGGCATCACATCGCGCTCAAGCATCGGCATCCTGACGGGAACGGGGCTGGGTTGATCGGGTATCGAGGAGCCGCGCGAGCGAGCCAATGGCGAGCCCGCGCGCCTTCGCCGCGTCGATGATCGCGGGGACGGCCGCGGCGGTTTCCCGGCGGTCGCGCTTTTCCGCGCTGTCGCCGTCGTGCAACAGCACGATCGACCCGCTGGACAGCCCGCCGACGACGTCACGGGTAATCTCGGCGGCGCGGCGCGGCTTCCAGTCGTAGCCGGCCACGGTCCATTGCACGGTGCGCAGCCCCAGCTCGCGCGCGACCTTGAAGTAGGCGCGGGTGCGAATCCCGTACGGCGGCCGCGACCAGATCGGCCGGACGCCGGTCGTCGCGGCGATGACCTCCTGCGTGCGCTCCAGCTCGCGGCGCGTCGCGCCCGCGGATCGATACAGGTAGATCGGGTGCGAATAGGAATGGTTGCCGACCTCGTGACCTTCCGCCACGATGCGGCGCGCAATCCGCGGATGCCGTTCCACCTGGCGGCCGACCATGAAGAAGGCCGCGCGGACCTCACGCACCGCCAGCGTATCGAGGATCCGCTCCGTATCGTCGGTCGGCCCGTCGTCAAACGTCAGCGCCACCGCGCCGCTGTCCTCGGGACCGCGCCAGTCGGTCGGGCCGAGCCACTGGCTGCGCACCCCGCATGTCGCGTAGTACACGCAGAGACCGGCCACCCCCGCAACGGCGGTCGCACCAAGCGCGAGCGGCATGCCGGGCGTCACCGCCGCCCCCCTGCCGTCAGCGCCAGCCGCGGTGCATCGTGAGGACCGGTGA
>DAIUEK010000271.1:0-3552 GCA_036845165.1 Vicinamibacterales bacterium
GTGCTGGGTGTGGTCGGGTCATTCCCGTGGTCCGCGGTGACGATGAGCAGGTCGCGGTCCCGCAGGCGGGGCAGCATGCGCGCGAGCCGGGCGTCGAACCGCTCGAGATTGGCCGCATAGCCGGCGACGTCGTTGCGGTGGCCGTACTGCGTGTCGAAGTCGACGAGGTTGGTGAAGACCAGGCCGGGGCCCGCCGACGCGATCGCCTTCTCGATTTCGTCCACCCCTTCGTCGTCATTCTTCGTGTGGACGGCGGTCGTGATGCCGCGCCCGGCGAAGAGATCCTGGATCTTGCCGATCGCGTGCACCGGCGTGCCCGCCGCCGTCAACGCATCGAGCAGCGTCGTCCCCGCCGGCGGCAAGGCGTAGTCGTGGCGGTTCGCCGTACGTGTGAACGCGCCCGGCTGGCCGACGAAGGGACGCGCAATCACGCGGCCGACCCCCATTCCCTTCCCCACCATGTCGTACGCGATCTCGCAGATGCGATACAACTCCGGGACGGGAATGATCTCTTCGTGGACCGCGATCTGGAAGACGCTGTCGGCCGACGTATAGACGATCGGATCGCCGGTGCGCATGTGCTCGGGGCCGAGCTCGTCGATGATCGCCGTGCCGGACGCGGCGTAGTTGCCGATCGTGCGGCGCCCGATGCGCTGTTCGAACCGGGCGATCACGTCCTTCGGAAAGCCGTCGGGAAACGTGGGAAAGGCGCGGTCGAGGACGATCCCGGCCATCTCCCAGTGGCCGGTCACCGAATCCTTGCCAGGCGAGCGCTCCGCCATCCGGCCGTACGCGCCGAGCGGCGCCTCGACGAGCGGGGGCATGCCGTGCACCCGCGCCACGCGCGGCAACCCGAGCGAGCGCAACGTGGGAAGCTTCAGGGGCACCTGGCGCGAGATGTTGCCGAGGGTGTCGCTGCCGCGATCGCCGTACGCGTCGGCATCCGGCAGCTCGCCGACGCCGACGCTGTCCATCACCGTGAGGAAGACGCGATCTGGAAGGGGTGTCATAAAAGGCGGGCGACGGCGTCCTGGGTGTCCTCCCGCTCGCCGGCGGCGTGAATCCAGCGTAGATTAGGCTCTTTCCGGAACCAGATCAACTGGCGCCGCGAGTATTTCCGGTTCTCGCGGACGATGAGCTCGCGCGTGTCCGCCTCCCCGCGCACGCCGTGCAGGTGCTCGAGCGCCTGCCGATACACGAGCCCCGTGAAGGGGAGCGCCGTCTCCGGCACCCCTCGCGCGAGCAGGCCGCGCATCTCGTCCAGCAGCCCCTGTTCGAACTGCGCGTGCACGCGGCGCGCGACCCGCTCGGCGGTCTCTTCCGGCAGGATCCGCAGCGCGATCGCGGTGACCTCGTACTCCGGCAGCGGCGATGCCGTCTCGGCGAAATGCTCGGTCAGCGGACGGCCGGTCACGAGCCAGACCTCGAGCGCGCGCACGAGCCGTTTCACGTCCTGCCTCTGGATGCGCTCCGCGGACGGCGGGTCCACGCGCGCCAGCCATCGGTGGAGGTGCCCCGGGCGGCGCGCCTCGACCTGCTCGAGTCGGCGCCTGAGCGCCTCGTCGCGCCCCGGCCCGTCGAACATCCCGCGCGTCAAGGCACGATAGTAGAGCCCCGTACCCCCGACGAGAATCGGGAGCTTGCCGCGCGACGTGATGTCGCGGATGACCGCCGCGGCCTCGCGCGCGTAGCGGGCCGCCGAGTACTCCTCGGTGGGCTCCACGACGTCGACCATGTGATGGGGAATGCCGCGCTGTTCCGCGACGGGGACCTTGTCGGTGCCGATGTCGAAGCCGCGGTAGACGGCGGTGGAATCGCAGCTGACCACCTCGCCACCGAACCGCCGCGCGAGCGCGATGCCGAGGGCGCTCTTCCCGGTCGCCGTGGGCCCGACGATCGCGACGAGTCGCGGACTCAAGGGCATCATTGTCGATTGTTGATTGATGATTGGCGATTAGACGGATTGGCGACTGGCGACTGCCGATTGGGGGTTCTGCCACTCACCAATCGCCAATGGCGTCGGTCAGCCGGACCACGCGCGAGCGAACACGTAGATCGCGAGCACTGTCAGGACGAGGAACAGCCCGACCTGCTGCGTCCGCGTCGGCATCTACTGCGACCCGCCGCCGGGAGGCGTTTCGTTGAAGTAGAACGTGACGATGAACGGCGCGTTCTCGTCGGGGAACTCCAGCGGCAGCGGCACGGTGGGGTTCGACAGCTTGATCGCGTTGAACGACGACTTCGTGAAGGCGTCGATCGCCGAGGGCTGCATCACCTGCAGCTCCGTGATGCTGCCGTCCCTGTGCACCTTGAAGCTGAGCACCACGTGACCGCGCAACGACATCGCCGCGTACGGGACGAACCAGTTGCGGCGGATCTGCGCGATGAAGCGCCGCAGCCAGGGCCCGAAGTCCACACCCTTGGTGTCGAACTGGATGGACGGCCCGAAGTCGCCGTTCCCCTGGACGTTCTGCAGCGTCTCTCCCTGCGAGTACTTCTGCACGTTGCGGATCGCATCGCTGAGAACGCCGCCAGGGGGGCCGTCGAGCGTCGGGTTCCGCGACGGCTCGTTGCGGACGATCGTCGACTGAGGCGTGGTGGGCAGCGCGAGCGCGTTCGGGTTGAATTGCGACGCTCCGTTCGAATTGTTGTTATCCGCCTTCGACGGCGCGCTCGGCTGATCCGAAGGCTGGACGCGCTCCTTCGACGAATCCGTCACGATGCGCTCCGCGGAATTGCCCTTCGAGAACGGCAGATCGTTCTTGGGATCCGGCGCGCGTTCGATCGCCTGCTTGCGGCGATCCCGATCCGACAGTTCCGCCAGCTTCGGCGGCACTTTGGTCCGGATCTCCACCTTCGGCGCCACGAATACGAACTCGGCACGGCTGCGGAGGTCGTCCTGCTCCTTCTGCCGCTGCTCCTCGATCCGCTGTGCCTGGGCGGCGTACATCGCTTTCACGAACGCCATATGCGGCCACGCGATGAGGAGGATGACCAGAAGGAGATGGACGACGACCGTCAGGAGCATGATCTCGAGCCGGGTCAGCGGCCGGTCCAGCGTCGGGATGTCCGGGTGGTAGTCCTCGAAATCGAAGTACATCAGGGGTTTAGACGATTATAGCAGCCACCCGGCTTCGAATGCGGGAGATGGAGCTCAGCCGCGGGTCGCCATATAGAGATAGACGATGCCCAGGCTCAGAGGGACGGCCTTGACGCCCGTAAAGCCGTGTGAAGAAATTGTGGCGGCGAACGTCGCGGACGTGGGGAAGGTGCCGACCGAGGCCGGCAGGTACGAATAGGCGCTCTGGTGCTTCGAGACGAGCCGGCCCAGCCGTGGAAGGACGGCCCTGAAATACCAGCGATAGAGCCCGCGAATGCCCGGAATACTCGGCTCCCCGAGCTCCAGGATCACCAGCCGGCCCCCCGGCTTGATCACGCGCGCCAGCTCCCGCAGCGCCGCCTCCGGCTGCGCGACGTTCCGGATGCCGAACCCGATCGTGGCCGCGTCTGCCAACCCGTCCCGGACGGGGATGGCGGTCGCATTCCCCCGGA
>DAIUEK010000272.1:0-3540 GCA_036845165.1 Vicinamibacterales bacterium
GGCCCCGGCGGGCCAGACGGTATCGAAGTGGCCCAGGATCAGCACCGGCCGTCCCTCGCCGGGGATGCGGGCGCGGAGGTGGTTCCCCCTCTCCGCCTGAGAGAGCACGTCGACGTCCGCGCCGGCCGCGCGGAGCATGCCGGCGAGCACGGCGCCACACCGATCGACCGCCGCCTTGTCAGTGCTGGGCGATTCGAGCCGCACGAGCGTCTCGAGGAGCGCGACGGTATCGGAGAGGTGAGCTTCGCAGTAGTCGAGCAGGTATCGCATGATCAAGGACCGAGGACCGAGGACCGGGAACCGGGAAGCAGCCTTTTCGATCCTCAGTGCTCGATCCTCGATCCTCGAGCCCCTATAATACCGACATGCACAGAGCAGCCGTCCTCGTTTGTGTTCTGCTGTGTTCATCTGTGGCGATCACCGTGGCCCAGACCCCGCAGCCGTTCCCGAAGCCGGGGGCCACCAAGCCGGCAACGCCGGCGGCGCCAGGTCCGCAGGCCCCCCCGCCCAAGGTACAGCCGCCCGGGCAACCGGCGCCGGGCCCCAACGACATTCCGAACGAAGCCTCACTCGGGGTACAGGTCTACCCGGGCGCGGAGTTCGTCGGGTCGTTCGATGCCGGCAAGGGGCAGCGCTATTTCCTGTTCGGGACGAATACCGGGTTTCTCGAGATCGTCAACTACTACAAGACCGTCCTCAAGCAGAAGGGCGATCTCGTGTACGAAGAACCGGCGATTCACCAGTTCGACATCGGGAAGTTCAAGGAAGAGACGATGGCGTTTCCGCCGAGCGTGACGGTCAAGGACTACACGTGGGGCGGATCGGCCGGCTATCTCAATCCGAACCGCGGCAAGCAGCCCGCGCGGTTCAAGACGATCATCCAAATCGTCCCCGCGCCGCCGGCGTAACGGATCGACTCAGGCTCCGGCGCGGCGTCGCGCAAGACGCCACCAGCCGAGCCCGATGAGGCCGCCGGCCAGTAACAGCATGATGTCCCCGGCATGGTCGGCACGGGGGCGAGGATGGTGCCGACCATGCTCGGGTGAATGGCGCAGTGATAGCTGCCGCCGGCGTCCGTGAGCGCCATCGGGGCGCTCGACGCGCCCGGGTTGATATTCCCCGTATCGAGCGACCCGTCGTCGAGGACGATGCGGTGGGTGGTGAAGTCGTTGTTCTGCCAGACGAGCGAATCGCCGCTGACGGCCGTCGCCGGGTTCGGTGCGAAGGACAGCGCCCCGTTGTCGGCGACGATGCTGATGGCGGTCGTGGCGGGCGCCGCCGATATCGTCGAACCCAGGGCGCCGACCAGTACAATCCAGCGTGCGACAGTCATGGCGCCGCTCTCCCTTCAGAGGCGTTAGACCGGAAGGGAGATTATATGCGAGGACGCAGCTCGCCCAGGCGAGCGCGGCTACTTGGCAGGGATCGCGCGGGCCTTGAGAAAGACGGCGACCTCGGTGTTCTCGGGAAACGCCTTGCCGATCCGTCGCGCGACCTCGGTCGCCTGCGCCACGTTCTTGTCGCGCAGGAGCATGTCCCACAACGCGAACTCCGCCTCGGCGTGGCTGAACGGATCGGTCTCCATGGCCGCGGCCTCGCGCACGGCGGCGAGCCCCTTCTTCTTGTTGCCGCCGCCGACCACCCATCTCGTGCCCCACGGCAGCCTCGTGTTGACGATGAAGTCGATCCATCCGCGCGCGACGCGTGCGCGGACGTGGCGCGGATTCACTTTGAGCAGGGCGTCGAGCGAATGTCTCGCCTCCCAGTACTCGTCCCAGCCCGTCCGCTTCCCCAGCAACCCGAGGTTCAGCCAGACGTAGTTCAGATCCAGCTTGCCGAGGTAGAAGAGGGCGGTCTCGTTGCCCGGATTCGTCTTGAGCACCGCGCGCGCGAGCTCCTGGCCGTGATGGAGATCGGCCGTGAACGACGCCAGGACATCCGGACACTTCACGCAGTGCTTCAGGGCCGCGGCCTTGTCCCCATCGCGGGCGTCCTGCCCGTCGAGCAGTCCGCGAAGCACGAACAGCAGCGCGGTCGTGCGCACCTCGTCGTTCGCGAGATCCTGGGGGCCGGACGCGCGCAGCGACTGCGCGAGCGCGGCAGCCTCTTCGTAGTGCGCGTTATAGAACAGGCGCTGCGCATCCGCGAGCGTCGGACGGTCGTTTTGCGCTGCCTGTATCGGCGCGATGGCGATCGCGGTGAGCACGACGGCGCAGCCCATCGCCGCTCTGAAAGATCTCGTCATTCTTCTTCAGTATGGCAGCGATGAGGCGGGCGGCTGTTCAATTTGGAACAGCCGTTTAGTCCTTGGGGACGTAGACCTCGCCGCGCTTGCGGAACTCGACGGACTTTTCGTCCATCCCCTTCCGCGCCTCTTCGCGAAGCTGCTGCGTCAGTTCCATGCTGCAGAACTTGGGGCCGCACATGGAACAGAAGTGCGCGACCTTGGCGCCGTCGGCCGGCAGCGTCTCGTCGTGGAACGCGCGGGCCGTCACGGGGTCGAGCGCGAGGTTGAACTGGTCCTCCCACCGGAACTCGAACCGCGCGGTCGACAGCGCGTCGTCCCACGCCTGGGCGCGGGGATGCCCCTTGGCCAGGTCGGCCGCGTGGGCCGCGATTTTGTACGCGATCACGCCCGCCTTGACGTCGTCCCGGTTCGGCAGGCCGAGATGTTCCTTCGGCGTGACGTAGCAGAGCATGGCGGTGCCGTACCAGCCAATCATCGCCGCGCCGATGGCGGAGGTGATGTGGTCGTAGCCGGGGGCGATGTCGGTCGTGAGCGGCCCGAGCGTGTAGAACGGCGCTTCCTCGCACCACTCGAGCTGCTTGTCCATGTTCTCGCGAATGAGGTGCATCGGCACGTGCCCGGGCCCCTCGTTCATGACCTGCACGTCGTACTCCCACGCGATCTTCGTCAGCTCCCCCTGGGTCTTCAACTCGGCGAACTGCGGTTCGTCGTTCGCGTCCGCGATCGAGCCGGGCCGGAGGCCGTCGCCGAGCGAGAACGAGACGTCGTACGCCTGCATGATGTCGCAGATGTCGCGGAAGTGCGTGTAGGTGAAATTCTCCTGGTGATGCGAGAGGCACCACTTTGCCAGGATCGATCCGCCGCGCGAGACGATGCCGGTGAGCCGGCGAGCCGTCATCGGGATGTAGCGGAGGAGCACGCCGGCGTGGACGGTGAAGTAGTCGACCCCCTGCTCCGCCTGCTCGACGAGCGTGTCGCGGTAGACCTCCCACGTCAGGTCCTCCGGCCGGCCGCCCACCTTCTCGAGCGCCTGGTAGATCGGCACGGTGCCGATCGGGACGGCGGAGTTGCGGACGATCCACTCGCGGGTCTGGTGGATCTCGCGGCCCGTCGAGAGATCCATCACCGTGTCGGCGCCCCACAGCGTCGCCCAGCGCAGCTTGTCGACCTCCTCGTCGATCGACGAGCTGACGGCCGAGTTCCCGATGTTGGCGTTGATCTTCACCGCGAAGTTGCGGCCGATGATCATCGGCTCGAGCTCGAGGTGATTGATGTTCGCGGGGATGATGGCG
>DAIUEK010000273.1:0-3538 GCA_036845165.1 Vicinamibacterales bacterium
GCCCCCTCCCGCCTCGGTGTTCGTCTTGATCACTGCTCGTCCCGAGGTGCTGCTGCCGACGGTCAGGTCGCGCTGTCATCGGCTTCGGTTTGGTCCGCTGACCCCCGGCGACGTCGCGGACGTGCTGATCCGCGAGCACGGCGTGCCTGCGCCGGATGCCCACGCGGCCGCCGCGGCGTCGGGCGGCAGCATCGGGCGCGCCCTGGCGGAAAGCGCCGAGGATGCGAACGAGGCGCGTGACGCCGCGGCGCGCCTGCTCGAGGGGGCCGCCTCGTCAACCGACCCGCGCCGCCGTCTCGACGGGGCGAAGCGGCTCGTCGGAAGCGCCGGCGATCGCGACGCGCTGTCGCGCCGCCTCCTTGCGCTGTCGTCCTTGGTCCGGGACCTGGGGCTCCTGCGGTCGCGCGCCGACGATCGCGCGCTGGCCAACGCCGACCTCAAGCCGCGCCTCCAGTCCCTGCTCCGGTCGTACGACGACGATCGCACGCTGCGGGCGTTTTCGACCGTCGATCGCGCCCTGTCCGCACTCGATCGCAACGCCAGTCCGAAGATCGTCGCAGACTGGCTGGCGCTGAATATATGAATTAGCTGGAAGCTGGTAGCTGGTAGATGTCTATTCACTCTTTCGTCAGCGTCAAGTTCACGCCGGCCGGCCGGACCGTGTCCTTCCTGCTGCCGGATCTCATGGTGGACGGGGTGGAGCCGGGCGAACAGGTGGTCGTGCACACACAGGATGGCCACGCCGTCGGCACCGTGACGCGCGTGCCCCCCTCGCTCGCGGCGCGCCGCCAGCCGTCAATCGATTCTCCGCAGGTCGTCGTCCGCCGCGCCAGCCACGAAGACGTCGTGGAGCACCTGTTGCATCAGCAGCGCGAGGAGGATGCGCAGCGGGTGGCGCACCTCAAGATCCGCGAGCGCGCCCTGGCAATGAGGCTGACGAAGGTGGAGCACGTGTTCGACGGCTCCCGCCTCATCTTCTATTACACGTCCGAGTCGCGCGTGGACTTCCGCGAGCTCGTCCGCGATCTCGCCGCGCACTTCCGCATGCGGATCGAGATGCGCCAGATCGGCGTCCGGGACGAGGCGAAGATGCTCGGCGGCTACGGGTCGTGCGGGCGCCCGCTCTGCTGCACCACCTGGCTCCGCTCGTTCGAGCCGGTGTCGATCAAGATGGCGAAGCAGCAACAGCTGAGCCTCAACCCGTCGAAGCTGTCCGGCCAGTGCGGCCGGCTGAAATGCTGTTTGCGCTACGAGCTGCCGAGCGGCGAAGGCGTGACGCACGCCGGGTGCGGGGATCACGGTGGCTGCGTCAACCCCACCGGCTGCGGCTCGTGCGGCAGCGAGGGAGGCTGCGGCTCGTGCGGCCATCATGGTTAAGCCCCGCGTTGGAATTACCGTCGGCGATCCGGCCGGCATCGGCCCGGAAATCGCGCTGAAAGCGGCGGCCGATCCGCGGGTGCTCGAGGTCTGCGAGCCCCGTCTCTACGGCCCCGGCACGGCGGAGGCGATCGACGCGTTTCCTCGCGGGCGCGTGTCGGCCGAGGCCGGCCGCGCCGCGTACGAGGCGATCGTCCGCGCCGTGGGGGACGCGCGCGAAGGGACGATCGACGCCATCGCCACCGCCCCGATCAACAAGGAAGCGTTCGCGCTGGCGGGCCTGCCCTGGAAGGGGCACACCGACCTTCTCGCCCACCTGACGGGCACGCCGCGCGTCGCGATGATGTTCTACGCCGAGGCGCTGCGGGTCGTGCTCGCGACGATCCACGTCCCGATCGCGGACGTCCCCCGCCTGCTGACGCGGGAGCTCATGGACTTCATCATCGATGTGACCGCGCGAGAGTTGCCGCGGTTCGGATATGCGCGCCCGCGGCTCGCGCTCGCGGGGCTGAATCCCCACGCCGGCGAGCATGGCGTGATTGGCGCCGAGGACGAGGCGGTCCTGCGGCCCGCCGTCGCCGCGGCCCGCGCGCGCGGCGTCGACATCACCGGGCCGTGGCCCGGCGACACCGTGTTTGCGCGCGCCGCCCGCGGCGAGTTCGACGCCGTGATCGCGTGCTATCACGACCAGGGGCTGATTCCGGTGAAGCTGCTGGCCTTGGGCCGCGCCGTCAACGTCACGCTCGGCCTGCCGATCATCCGGACCTCGGTGGACCACGGCACCGCGTTCGACATCGCCGGCCGCGGCATCGCGGACCACTCGAGCCTGGTGGAGGCGATCCGGCTCGCTGCTAAGCTGGTAGGCAGTAGGCGGTAGGCAGTAAGACTCCGAACCGCATACTGCATACTGCAAACTCCTAGAATGGCAAAGACCGCGCGCGAAGCCGCCCAGAAGATCATCGCGGACAACCGCAAGGCGCACCATGACTACCACCTCCTCGAGACGTTCGAGGCCGGCGTGGCGCTGCTCGGCACCGAGGTGAAGTCGATCCGCGAGGGGGGCGTCAACCTCCGCGACAGCTTCGCCCGGATCGAGGGGGGCGAGGTCTGGATCTACAACGTCCACATCGCCGCCTATCGCAACCGCGGCTACACCGATCACGAGCCGACGCGCCGCCGCAAGCTCCTGTTGCACCGGCAGGAGATCAAGAAACTGATCGGCAAGACCGTCGAGAAGGGGATGACGCTGGTCCCCGTCCGCATGTATCTGAAGGACGGACGCGTGAAGGTCGCGATCAGCCTCGCCAAGGGCAAGAAAGACCACGACAAGCGCGAGACCATCAAGCGCCGGGAGACGGATCGGGAAACGCGCGCGGCCGTCAAGGAAAGACGGTAAACTATTCCTCCTATGAAGCTGAATCGCGTGGTCCTGACCGCGGCCGTGATCCTGGTCCTCGTGGCGGCCGGCTGGTGGATGTTCCGGCGCGGCAGCGGCGAGCGGGTCGACCTGCTCGCGCTGTACGACAAGGCCCAGAAAGATCCCGCCGGCGCGTCGTACTCGCTCATCGACGTCACGCTGGCCGGCGAGACGAAGAGGGCCATCTTCGCTCCGCCGAACGGCCGGATCCATTTCAAGGTCCGGGTGCCCGACGACGGGTGGTTGAAGGTGTCGCTCGGGATGAAGCCGGAGTCGTGGGACAAGGAAGGCAACGGCGTCTACTTCTTCGCCGGCGTGTCCGACGGCCGCACGTTCGAGCAGCTCTTCACCCAGACCGTCAACCCGTTCGCGAATCCGTCGGAGCGCCGCTGGATTCCGGTGACGGTCGATCTGTCCGCCTACGCCGGGGAAGAGATCGAGATCCTCCTGAACACACGCTCGAGCGGCAAGGACCTGCCCCCCGACGATCGCAACGACCTGCCGCTCTGGGGCGCGCCCGAGATCGTCCGCCGCTGAATATCATGCGCGTGGTGAAGAGTCTGAGCGGGGGTGGCAGGGGTCCCCGCGACGCGCGAGTGCCGGAGGCCCTCGCCAACCTGCCCATGCTGAGCGGGGGTGGCAGGGGTCCCCGCGAAGCGCGAGTGCCGGAGGCACTCGCAAGCTAAACAATGTCTCCCATTCCCCTGCTCGATCTGCAGGGACAATATCGTCCCCTGCGCGAGG
>DAIUEK010000274.1:0-3505 GCA_036845165.1 Vicinamibacterales bacterium
CAACAACTCCTTCTCGAAGCGATCCGGCGACACACGGAAATTGGCGTTCCGGATGAGCGCCTCCGGCATGGCCGTGTAGCGCTGGATTTTCGCGACGACGGCCGATGCCTCCGTCGCGGGAAGATGACTGCCCTGCGCCAGCGCGTGGGCGTACTCCCCGAGCGCAAACTGGCGGACCTCAGCAAGGAATAACGCCAGATCGGCCGGCTTCGGGTCGAGCCGCTTGTGGTACCACGCCGTCGCCGCCATCGTCGGCAGGTAGAGCTCGTACGGCAGGTCGCTCGAGAACGCAGGGCCGTTGAAGTCGTCCCAGGCGTTCAGGTACGACGACACCATGATGGCGCCGTTGAACGACGTCCCCCTGCTCTGGAGCGCGTTGAGGAGCGCCGCGGCGCGCGTCGTGCCGTAGGACTCCCCGAGCAGGAACTTGGGGGAGTTCCAGCGGTTGTTGGCGCTGAGGTAGCGCTCGATGAACTGCGCAAAGGCGTCGACGTCCGGGTCCGTCCCGTAGAAGTCCTTCGGCTGCCCTTTCCCCAGAATCCTCGAAAACCCGGTACCCATGGCATCGATGAAGACGAGGTCGGTCCTGTCGAGGAGGGTTTCGCTGTTCTCGACGATCTTGTAGGGCGACGGCGTCGACGCCGCCTCGCTCGTTTCGACCCGCATCGGTCCGAACGAGCCCATGTGCAGCCAGATCGTGGACGAGCCCGGCCCGCCGTTGAACACAAAGGTCACCGGGCGCGCGGAGACATCGGCCTCCTCGGCGGTGTAGCCGACGTAGAACATGCGGCCAATGACTTCGTCCTTGTCGTTCTTCAGATCGATCGTGGACGCGGTCGCGACATAGGGAATCGCCTTGCCAGCGACGGTCAGCCGGTGGTGGGTGACCGCCGGCCGCGGCGCGGGCTGGACGGACTCGGCCGCCTGTTTCTCCGTCGTCGACAGATCGGCGGGTTTGGCCGCGGTGGCCGCGGGTGTCTGCAACGCGAGAACTGCGGCGAGAATGACCAGCATCCGCCGATGATACGTGATGGCCGGTCGCTGCGGGCGCGCTAGTCGTGCCGCAGGGCCTGGATCGGATCCAGGCGCGCGGCGCGGCCCGCGGGATAGGTTCCGGCGAGGAGGCTGATGGCGATCGAGAAGCCGATGGCCCCTCCGATCAGCCAGAACGGCAGCGAGAAGAGGTTCCCGGGTGTGCCCCCTTGCTGCTGGATGTAGATATTGGCGCCGAGATTGATGATCCGGCCGACGATCCAGCCCAGCACCACGCCGGTCACACCCCCGAAGAACCCGATCGCTGACGCCTCGATGAGGAAGATGCGGCGGATGTCGCCGTCGCTCCCGCCGATGGCCTTCATGATCCCGATCTCGCGCGTCCGCTCGAGGATCGACATGACCATCGTGTTCATGATGCCGAGCGACGAGACGGCCAGGGCGATCGAGCCGATCAGGCTCAGGACGATGTCGAGAATGATGAAGGCGCGTTTGGCCCCCTGGAGCGCGTCGTTCAGCGAGAAGGCGGAGAAGCCCATCTTCTTGATCTGCTCTTCGACGTCCTGCGTGGACTGCGCTGATTTCACCTTCACGACGGCGGACGGATAGGGGCGCGACGTCTTCGTCGGATCCCGCATCAGCGCCTGGGCGGTCGCCAGGCTGCTCGCGAAGATCTCCTTCGCCTTCGCCATCGGCACCATCAGCCCCGACACACCGCCGGCGCCCGCGAACGGTCCCGTCTCCCGCTCGACGATGCCGACGATGGGACACGTCATTTCGGCGCGCTGCATGGTTCCATTAAGAGAAGCCGCGTAGTTCAGCGTCAGTGACTGGCCGATGAGGCCCTTCGGATCCTGGTCGTTGATCCGCTTCGCGAAATCCAGGCTGAGCATGCAGGCGTTCTCGGAATCGCCGGCGAAGAACCGTCCGTACGGAATGGCCTGAAAGGCCCCTTCTCCGCGAACGCCCATCGGCACACCGGCCGCGACGGCGAATTCGGATTCGCCGCGGTACTTCACTTCCACGGGAACGCGCAGGTTTGGATACACGTCTTTGACGTGCTCCATCGCCGCCAGCTCTTTGAGCGCCTCGTCCGTCAGCTCCCGCGCGTTGTCGGGCACTTGCGCCGCGTTGCCGCGGCCGAACCCGCGGCGGCCCAGTCCGCCGCGCCCGCGCGCGCCGGGGCCGAACGTGATCTGCCCCACCGACCCGGGCATGACGTTGATGGCGTCGAACATCCCTGACTTCGTAAAGCGCCCGACGAACTGATCCTGCAGGCCGATGCCGAGCGACACCATGCCGGCGAGCGACGCGATCCCGATCGCGACACCCATCGTCGTGAGCGACGTGCGCAGCTTCGCCTGTCCGAGGTTGCGTAACGCGAGCCCGAGCGTGTCGCGAAACGTCATGAGCGCGACCCCGCCAGGTCGGAAATGATGGCGCCGTCCAGCATCGTGACCGTGCGGTGGGCGTACTGCGCGGCCAGCGCCGGATCGTGCGTCACCATGATGATCGTCTTCCCGTCGCGCTCGTTCAGTTGCTTCAGGAGGGTCAGGATCTCCCGCGAGGTGCGGCTGTCGAGATTGCCGGTCGGCTCGTCGGCGAGCAGCAGGTGGGGGTTATTGGACAGCGCTCGCGCAATCGCGACGCGCTGCTGCTCTCCGCCCGACAGTTCCCGCGGACGATGCGTCTGCCGTCCGCCCAGTCCGATGGCATCGAGCAGTTGTGTGGCGTGGCCCTCGCGCTCCCTTCGCGGCACGCCGGCGAACATCATCGCCAGCGCCACGTTCTCCGCCGCGCTCATCGTCGACACGAGGTTGAAGGACTGGAAGATGATGCCGACGTTCTTCTGGCGGTGGAGGCTGAGCTCCGCGCTGGACATCTGCGCGAGGTCCTGGTCAAAGATGCGCAACGAGCCCTCGGACGGACGATCGAGCCCGGCAATCAGGTTCAGCAGGGTGGACTTGCCGGACCCGGAGGTCCCGAGCAACCCGACGAATTCCCCCTGCTCGACCGTAAGGGACACCCCGTCCAGGGCGCGCACCGTGGAGGCGCCCATCCGGTAGTGCTTCTTGAGATCCCGGGTTTCGAGCACCGTGACCATGGAACGCTACAATACATGGCTATGGCAGCGCTGATTGAGGCAATCGAGATAAAGCGGAAGATGTTCTTCGAATACGAAGGGGCGCCGTACCACACCATCGACGTCGAGGTGTCGCGGCCGACGGCCCGGGGCGGACAGACGCTCGTGCGCATCAAGATGCGCAACATGATCACGCAGGCCGTGTTCGACAAGACCTTCAAGGCCGGCGAGAAGTTCGCGGAGCCGGATCTCGAACTGATCGACGCGACGTTCCAGTATGCCGACAGCGCCGGCTACCACTTCATGGACCAGGAGACGTTCGACACGATCACCCTGCAGCCGGACATCGTCGGCGACGATCGCCTGCTGCTGGTGGACAACGTGCTCGTGGAGGTCCAGAAGTACAACGGCGGCGCGATCGGCCTGCAG
>DAIUEK010000275.1:0-1464 GCA_036845165.1 Vicinamibacterales bacterium
GCCGCGGCGCCGGCGGTCACGGCCGCGGCGACCGCCGAGCCCAGCGCCGGCGTCTGCGGCGATCCCGCGATGAGCATCGGCTGCCCGATCACGTCCGCGTAGATTTGCATGAACACCGCGTTCTTCTCCGCGATTCCGCCGCAGCAGACGACCCGTTCGATCGGGACGCCGTACTCGCGCATCCGCTCGATGATGGCACGGGCGCCGTAGGCGGTCGCTTCGATCAGCGCGCGGTAGATCTCCGCGCGCGTCGTGTGCAGCGTCTGCCCGAGAATCAGCCCGGTGAGCCGCGTGTCGACCAGGATCGTGCGGTTGCCGTTGTTCCAGTCGAGCGCGACGAGTCCCGATTGGCCGGCCGCGAGCGTCGCCGCCTCAGCCGACAGTTCCGCATGGAGGGCCTCGCCGCCCTTGCAGACCCCTTCCACCCACCACTTCAGGAGATCGCCGACGGCCGACTGCCCCGCCTCGATGCCGAAGAAGTCCGGCATGATCGAGCCGTTCACGATCCCGCAGATGCCGGGCACGTCCGCGATGTTCGCCGAGGCCGGCGCAATCGCGCAGTCACAGGTCGACGTGCCGATGATCTTCACGAGCGTCCCCGTGCGGACGCCGGATCCGACCGCGCCGTAGTGCGCGTCGAAGCCCCCCATCGCGATCGCGATCCCGGGACGCAGCGCGAACGCCTGCGCCCACGCCTCGCTCAGATGGCCAGCCGGGCGCCCCGGCGCCCATGCCTTGTCATACAGACGATCCCGGAGGTCCGCCAGCTTCGGATCCAGACGCGCCAGGAACGTCTTCGACGGAAGACCGCCCCACGCCTCGGAGTACATCGCCTTGTGGCCGGCGGCGCAGATGCAGCGGACGATCTTGCGGGGGTCGTCAACGCCGGCGAGGACAGCGGGGACGAAGTCCGCCAGCTCGACCCAGCTCGCGGCGGCATCGAACACGTCGGGGGCGACCTTCAGGCAGCGCCAGATCTTCGACCACCACCACTCCGACGAGTACGTGCCGCCGATCGGCGCGAGCAGCTCCGGCGCATGCGCCTGTGCCGTCTCCGTGATGGCGACCGCTTCCCCCGCGGACGTGTGGTCCTTCCAGAGCCACGCGTGCGCCGCGAGGTTCCCCTTCCAGCGCGGGTCGAGCGCGAGCGGGCGCGCGTGCGCGTCCACCGGCAACGGTGTCGATCCCGTCGTGTCGACGCCAATCCCGATCACGCGATCGCGCGCGAAGCCAGGTTCGGCGTCCGCGGCCCTCAGCGCGTCAGCGACCGACACCCGCAGCCCTTCGATGTAGTCCGCGGGGTTCTGTCGCGCCAGGTGCGGCTGTTTCGGGTCCAGGAGGACCCCCTGGTCGCCGCTCGGATAGTCGAACACGCGCGCCCCGACGACGCGGCCGTTCGACGTGTCAACGACGACCGCGCGCACGGAGTTCGTGCCGTAGTCGATGCCGATCGTGAACGAGCGC
>DAIUEK010000275.1:1564-3503 GCA_036845165.1 Vicinamibacterales bacterium
TCATAAGAAACTCGTTGATTGCGCTCTCTGCCTGTCTGCGCCCTCTGCGAGAGATCGTACGTGACAAGCCGCGGATACGCCCACAAATGCCGCAACTCTAGCCCACCAGCACTGGCGACACGACGTCCAGGACGTCCGGGCCCGTTCCCCTGGCGCGGGCCTTGTCGAGCGCGGGCTGCAGGGCCAGGACGCGTACCGCCTTCAGCGACAGGTTTGCGAAGTTGATCATGCTGCGCTCGATCGCGCGCGTGGGATCCTCGCGGTAGGTGAACTGGTCCTGGCTGTACCAGCCCTGGTAGTTCCGGAGGAACGTCGTGTAGAGGTACTCGACCGACTCGGGGATCGAGATCGTCCCGAACATCAGGTCCTGGTCGTTGCGCCCCTGGCGCGCGTCGTTGACGTCGAACTTGTGGACCGGCACGCCCGCATACTCCGCCAAATCGCACGCCGTCGACGCCGTCGTCGCCTCCATCTTCTGGTGGCCGTAGTCGATCGTCAGGCCGCAGTTGTTCCCGCCGCAGGCCTGGTTGACCTTCTGCGCGACGACGATCGCGGAGGCGGCGGTCGGGATGATCATGAACAGCTCGCGTGGCTCGTAGGGCTTGGGCTCCATCGCCAGTTTGATGCCGTACTCGATGCACTTCCGGTTGGCCGCGACGAGCGCCTCGGTGAACCACTCGATCGACTGCTTGTAGTCGATCTGAAAGTGGTAGTCCGCCCCGTCCGAACCCGGCCACACGCTGAGCACGCCGATCTTCATGGTCCGGCAGATCTCGACCCCCTTGAGGATCTCCTCGAGGGCGTGACGCCGCAGCGCCGGGTCGGGATTGCACGGCCCGCCCAGTCTGAACCGGGGATGGGTCCACGTATTGATGTTGCACGCGGGCACGGTCATGCCCAGCTCCGCGAGGAAGCCGTTCTGCGCGCGCTCGATGGCCTTCAGATCCAGGTCGCCGTTGAGCGTCTTTTCGAAGACGCTCTGGTGAATCTCGATCGCGTCCACGCCGGCCGCCTTCGTGCGGCGGCACTGCGCTTCGAAGTCGTTCCCGAAGGACGCGTCGTCTGAGTGGTAACCCGGCGGGGCGAAGCGGTCGCAGAAGTCACCCGCCGACCAGTGGCCGACGCTGTGCCTGATGTGCATGGTCCTCAGGAACGCGATCGACTCGTCGCGCCCCATGTAGGTAGTCTTCGAGGCGGCGAGCGCGAGTTGATCGGCGGTGAAACGGGCCATCACATCCTCCGGAACCGGGAATCGTAACACGCGATGCAGGCCTGAAGGCCCGCGCGACGAAATACCGGCGCAACACAGCGCAAGCCCTCAGACCTGCTTCAGACGCAGAATCGTCAGTGAATGGGCGGGGAACGTGTACTGCCCACCGGTCAGCATCGTCGTCGAGGTCTTCGGCCGCAGCGTCTGGTCGTCGCCAAAGGTATGCGTCGCCTTCATGTCGGGATGGTTCATCTGCCAGACCGACGCCTGCCCTGCCCAGGTACCCGACTGGTCCTCGATGGCCGCCGTGATGTCCTTGTCCTTGCTCCGGTTCAGGACGTTCAGGACGACTTCCTTCGAGGCCGCGTCCCAGGTGGCCGAGACGTCCAGATACTTCACGTCCCCCTGCCGCTGGGGGACCTTGTAGGTCGGCGACGAGACCCAGACGTCGAGCGACGCGTTGCCGCGCTGACGGCCGTACTCGACGATCGGGAAATAGATCGGCTGCAGAAACAGCCCCTTCTCGTTCGTCATGATGGGCGCGATCACGTTCACCATCTGCGCGAGGTTCGCCATCTTCACGATGTCGGCGTGGCGGAAGAACGTGTTGAAGAACATGCCCATCGCGAGCGCGTCCTCGAAGTTGTAGACCTCCTCGAGCTTCTCGCGGTTGCCGGTGCGGTACCAGACGTTCCACTCGTCGTACGCGATATAGATCGGCCGCGGGTT
>DAIUEK010000276.1:0-2107 GCA_036845165.1 Vicinamibacterales bacterium
TCTCCGTGCCGCTGCACCCGGGCATGACGGGGCAGGCCGTCGAGGAGGTCTCGGCGGCGCTGCTGGCGTTCCACGCGACCGCCTGATGCGGCGGTTCGCGTTGACCCCGCACACCGCCTGCGCGAGAATGCGTCAGGCTCACTGATGATCCGCTCCCTGGTCCGTCCGATCGGCATCGCGGCCCTCGGCGCAATGGCCGGGGCTGCCTGGGTTGCGCTTGCGTTCGTGATGCAGCCGGATTTCACGCTGGAGATGGATCGCGATCTGCCGCGCAATGTGTCGGGGATCTATCCGCCCGAGTACATCCGCGGCGCAGAAACGTTCGCGTGGACCGCGCGGAGCGCCAGGGTGAGCCTGCCCGGCCTCGACCGGCGCGTGCCATGGACGTGCTCCGTGAGGCTCCGCGGCGGTCGATCCGCGCCCCTTCAGCAACCCGTCGTCGAGCTCGGCGTCGACGGGGTCACGGCGGCAAGCCGCCTTGTGACCAACGCGTTCGAAGACGTGCAGGCGGCGATACCGGCCTCGACGCTGAAGGCGGGACTCATCCTCACCATGACGACGTCGACCACGTTTGTCCCCGGTCCGGGCGATGCGCGCGAGCTGGGCGTGCAGATCGATCGGCTACAGTGCCGCCCGGCCGAAGGAGGAATCGCCTTGCCGCCTCGCAGGGCCTACAGGGACGGCATGCTGGCCGGCGCACTGTTTGGCGCGGCCTTCGGAGCCATCGGCATCACCGCCGGCAGCGCCGCCGGCGCGGTGGTGCTCCTGACTCTGGCGCAGGCTTTTCCCCTGGCATGAGGACCTGCCCCGTACGGTCCCTACGCGGACCGCGCGCCCTGGCTTGCCTTGTGGATCGCCTTTGCCATGGTGCTGGCCGTACGAATCATCGAGTGGCTCAGCCGGCAGCGGCTCCGGCAGACCGCCAGGTTCGTGATCGCGTTTTCGGCCGCGGTCCTGTTTCTGAGACTTCTGGGGATCCTGCACCCGTCGAAGGCGCTCGTGGACGCGGTGTTCCAGGCTCACCGCTTCGAATCGGTGCTGGCCGGCCGCTACTATTTCACCCAGCCGATGCCGGGCGGCGTCCAGTTTCCCTACGCGATCGGCCTGTACGTCTTCGCCGCCCCATGGTCCTTGTTGACACGCGATCACGTCACGCTTCTCCGGATTGTCGTGTGTGCCGCCGAGTGCATCGCGGGCGCGTCGTTGTATCCCGTGATCGTGCGGACGTGGGGGGACCGGCTGGCGGGAGCCGTCGCCGTCGCGCTGTTCACCGTCGTGCCGATCTCGTACCAGGTCATCGGGAACGCGAACCTGACGAACGCGTTCGGACAATCCGTCGCGCTGCTGACCGTCGGCCTTGTCGTCGTGTGGTCGCAAGGCCCGGTCCGCGCCCGGCACGTGATCACGTGGGCTCTGCTGGCGTCGCTGGCACTGCTCTCCCATGTCAGCACCTTCGCCACGCTGCTGGTCACGCTGTCAGCGCTGGCATGGCTCTTCTGGTGGGTCGGCGGCGCGAGGCTGCGCGCGCCGGCCTGGAGGGTGCTGCTCGCCACGACGATCGCCGTCGTGTTCTCGGTCGTGACGTACTACGGACACTTCGGCGACGTGTATCTCAAGGCCCTGCGCGTGCGGGGCGAGGAGGCGCCGATCGCGGCACGCGCGCCTGCACCGGCGAACGAAACACCACCGACCGACGTCGCCGCGCAGGGGGCCCGTCCGGCCGGCCTAGGAGTCCGCACCGCCAGTTCCCTGCTTCTTGTCACCGAGGCCGTTGGATGGCCGATCCTGCTGATGGCCGGCGCCGGCGCGTGGCGCGTGAGTCGCCGGCATTCGCGGGATCCGCTCGTGCTCGCGCTCTGCGCCTGGAGCGTCGCGTTCGTCGTCTTTCTCGCCGTCGGCTGATGCGAGTCGAAACGCAGTTCCAGCGGTATTCCCTGGAATTCGTCGGACGAGTCGCTTACGCAACGTATCCCGCCGCGGTGATTCTTGCGGGCGTCGGTGCGGCATGGGCCTGGCGATCGGGGCGGGTGCTGCGGGTCGTCTCCGTCGTGCTCCTGGCGCTCGCGATGGCCGCGGGCCTCCGCGAGTGGGTCCAGTGGCGATGACC
>DAIUEK010000276.1:2207-3482 GCA_036845165.1 Vicinamibacterales bacterium
CGACAGGCGGTGCTCGGGGCGCGGCAGGCCGCGCGCGCGGCGGAAGGCGTACAGGTCGCGCAACTGCCGCAGGTACCCCGTCGCTTCCTTCAGGTTCATCTTGCTCTCTCCCACCGTCCGCCCCTTGAACACGTAGGGGACTTCGATCACCAGCCGGGGCTCGCTTCGGATGAGCAGCTCCAGGCAGATTTTGAATCCCCCGGCGGAGATCGTCACGCCCCGCGCGCGGTCGCGGCGCATGAGGAAGAAGCCCGAGGTCGCGTCGCGCACGGGCGTCAAGCCGCGGGCGAGCACGCATGCGAACGTCGACATGAGCCGGCGCGACATGTCCCAACCCTCGGTCCCGCCCCCGGGAATGTACCGGCTGCCGATGACGATGTCGGCGCCGGTCTGGCGGAGGACCGCGAGCATGCGCGGGACCAGCGACGGCGGATGGCTGAGATCGGCGTCGATGACGCCCACGAACTCCGCGGTCGCCGCCGTGAAGCCCTCAATCACCGCCGTGCCCAGGCCCAGCTTGCCGGCCCTGTGCACGACCCGGATGGGAAAGCGCTGCGCCAGCTCGTCGGCGACCTGGCCGGTGCCGTCCGGGGAGTTGTCGTCCACGATCACCAGCTCGCCGTCGACGCCGCCGGCATCGTACGCCGCGAAGATCGCGCGCACGAGCTCGGGGAGCCGATCGCGTTCGTTGTACGTCGGCACGACGAGCGACAGCGTGGCGGCGGTGGCCGTCGTAACAATGCCCGATGACAAGGAATGGCCTCGGCAGCACTATAATTCAACCGACTTCGGCCCTCCTATTTCCGCGCGTGCACACACGCCTGCTGCTCAGGCCGGTGGTCACGCCGCCGCGTGCGCCGCGCGGTGGAACGCCAGCCACGCGATCGCGTACGCGACACATCCCAGATAGAACGTCGCCGAGATCGACGAGCTGAGCGCCACGCACACGCCCAGGACCGAGGCCAGGACCGACGCCGCGCCGTTCAGGCCCCAGAACCAGGGCGTCAGGGCTGGCGCACGCAGCGACGCGAGCTTCAGTCCGAGCGGAAACGCCATCCCCATCACCAGTCCGGCCGGACCCAGCAGCACGATGGCGGCGGTGACGCGGGCGGGGGTTGACGCGGCGGCCGTCGCCTGGACCACGAAAGGTGTCGCCAGACCGACGCCCAGCAGCACGACCGTGAGCACGGCCAGCCGCGCGACACCCTCCCGGCCCGCGCGTTCGATCGGAATGGACGACGTGAGATAGCTGCCGGCGCCGCTCGAGAGCAGCAG
>DAIUEK010000277.1:0-3477 GCA_036845165.1 Vicinamibacterales bacterium
TGGCGGTCTTGACGCTGATGCCGAGGAGCGCGGCAACCTCCTTGTTGCTGTGCCCCTCGGCGACGAGCTTCAGGACCTGCTTCTCGCGGTCGGTGAGGCGCTCGTACTCCTGGTCTTCGTCGGCGTCGCCGGCTCCCTGACTCGCGCCGGGCGACTCATCGCCGGCCACGGCGTCCCGGGCGATCTCGGGATCCAGCACGAGGCCGCCGCGACTGACCGAGCGAATCGCCGCCACCAGGTCCGCGCCCGCGGCCTTCTTGAGGATGTAGCCCGCGACGCCGATCCGCAGGAACCGGCGCACGTACGCCGGATCCCCGTACTGGCTGAGCACGATGATTTTCGACTCGGGCCGCTCCTTGCGGATCTCCAGGCTCGCCTCGAGGCCGCCCAGATCCGGCATGGCGATATCCATCAGGATCACGTCCGGCGACAGCGTCCGCGCGAGCGCGATGGCCTCACGTCCAGTGGCGGCTTCCCCGACCACCTGCATGTCGTCGGCAAGCGCGAGCAGCGCCCGGATGCCGTCGCGGACGATGGCGTGATCGTCGACGATGAGCACGCGGATCGCCGACATCAGGCGAGCGCCTCCTGCGCGATTCCCAGCGAGGCTTCGATCCGTACGCGGGTACCTTCACCGGGCGCGCTGTCGACGCGCAGCGTGCCGCCGACGAGCTCCATGCGCTCCCTCATCCCGAGCAATCCTACGCCGCGCAGCGTCTCATTGTCCGGGTAAACGGCGAGGGGATCGAAGCCGCGCCCGTCGTCTTCGATCTCGATCCAGAGCCGCGCGCCCGACAGTCCGCCCTGGATGAGGACGCTCGCGGCGTCGGCGTGCCGGACGATGTTCGTGATGGACTCCTGGACGACGCGAAACAGGGCGATTTCAATCGACGGGTCGGCGCGGCAGTCCTGAAGGTCGCCCAGCTCGCACCTGGCGACGATACCCGCGCGGCGGAGCTGGTGTTCGGCGAGCCACTCGATCGCCGCGGCAAGCCCGAGATCGTCCAGGACGGAGGGTCGCAGGTTCACGATCACGCGGTGCAGCCCGTCGTGCATCCGATCGACCAGCATCTTCAGATCCGCGAGCTTCGGCGGCCGAGCCGTCCCGGCGATTCCCGCGTCGAGCGCCATGGCGAGCGCCGCGACGAGCTGGCTCGTCTCGTCGTGCAACTCGCGCGCGACGCGCCGGCGTTCGTCCTCCTGCGCGGAGATCACCGTCCGCAGCACGCGCACGAGTTGCGACGTGCGTTCCTCGACGCGCCGCTCGAGGACGGCGTTGGCGTGCTCCGCCGCGTCGATCGAGCGCCTGAGCTGCGCGCGCATGTGCTCGAGCGCCGCGGCCAGCCGGCCGATCTCGTCGTTTCCCGCCGCGATGGGTTCAGAGAGGTCGCCCGACGCGATTCGCTCGGCGGCGGCCGTGAGCGTGCGCACGGGCCGCTGCACGCTGAGGACGACACCCCACGCCATCAGGACCGCGAGCCCCGTCAGCGACGGGGCGATCCACAGCGACCGCCGGCGGAATGCGGCGATCTCGCCGGAGGCAGGCTCCGTCATGGTGACGCGCCACGGCGTGCCCGCGACGGCCGCTTCCGCGCGGCGCGTGTCCGACGGGGCGCCCGCATTTGCCTCCGCCGGTCCGCGTGACCCGAGGGCCGCGCCCGCTTCGCGCGGCAGCAGTTCACGCACGCGCAGCCCATCGGCCTCAATCACCGCCGTGGCCGCGCCGGCGCCCGCCGGCAGCGGCACCACGGCGACGCCGTCCGACCGTCCGTCTTCCCGGAGCGCGAAGCGTGACACCACGGGGCGCCCGCCGGCGATGGCCTCCCGGGCCGCGGCCATAAGCTTCGCGTTCGCGAACCGCGCGCGGGCATCCTCCGGCGCGCAGACCGTCGGAGTGCCGCCGGCATCGGTGAAGCAGAGCGCATCCGCCAGCCGAAGGCGGCCGAGCAACGAGGCCAGCGCATTCTGCCGCGTCCGTGGATCGCCGTCCGCGTCCTGAATCCGCGGCGCGCTGACAGCGCTCTGCAGCGTCTCCATGTCGGCGACGGCGTCGCGCCCCAGCGCGAGCGCGGCGAACGTGGCGGCGCGCGCCTGTTCGCGCCCCGCGGAGGCTTCGAGGGAAAGGAGGCTCTGCCGGCTCAGCATCGAGAGCGCCGCACCCGCGGCGAAGACGCCGAGGCCTGCAAGCGCCAGCACGCGCGATTGCAGGCTTCTGGTCATCGCGTCACGCGGTCTTCGACTCGCGCTCCGCGTCGCCGCGCTGCAGCCGCTCGTACTCCAGCGGATGCTCGTGGCGCATGCGCTCCACGCTGATCTCGCCGGTGAAGATCGACGCGTCGAAGGGGAAGACCTCCGGGCTCAGGTGCGCGTTGTAGATGTGCCACACGATCACCACGAGGAACGCCATCAGTCCTTCCTGGCTGTGCGCCAGGTACGCCGCCGGGATGATCTCGCCGGGCAGGAACCGCGCCGTCAGGATCGGAAAGAGCAGCACGAGGCCGGTGCTGACCACGATCATTGACCCGAGCAGCAGCCCCCAGTACTCGAACTTCTGCCGGTAGTCGAAGCGATCGAACTTCGCGGGCCGATCGGTCGTGCCGAAGTAGTAGCGGAGCGTCTGCACCGCGTCGGCATAATCCTGCCGCGTCGGAATCATGGACACCGACGTTCTGCCGAGCGCGACCTCGACGACGAGACGAACGACGTGCGCGGCGAGCAGCAGGCCGAACAGGATGCCGGATGCCCGGTGAAACCACCGCGCCGTGTCGACGCCCCCGAGCCAGCCGATCAAAACCTGCGCCCAGTGGTGGTCGAAGAACTTCTGCGGAAACCCGGTGATCGCCAGGACGACGAAGAGCGACATCACCGCGATGTGCTCGAAACGCTGCAACCCACTGAACCGGACGAACGTGCTCTTCATCGTTGTCACCGATTTGCCATCAGTCGCCAGAGGTGGAGCAGGATCTGGAGACCGAGTCCTCCAATCATGAACGGGATGATCACCGCGTAGCTGATCTTCACCGCATACACGAGCGGCGCCTTGTGCAGGCCGGGCTCGTAGTGAGACAGCCACGCGGCGGGAAAGTTGGCCGTGGCGTCGGTATGGCACTGCCGGCACGTCTTGAGCAGGTTCGTCTTCAGCACCGGGGACGAGGCGTCGGTGGCCTTCTGAATGTCGTGCACGCCGTGACAGTCGGTGCAGCGCGCGACCACGGGCCCCGATACCGGTGTGCCCTGGTTGCGCCGCAGTGACGCCGTCTTTCCATGGAAGTCCGTGAGGTACGTGCTGAGGACCTTCGTCGACAGGCCGTACTTGCCCATCACCGCGGCGTTCGAATGGCAGGAGCCGCACAACTCGGGCGTTCGCAGCTCCCAGTCGGTCTGCCGGGGCCCGGCGATGTCGTGCGCGTGATGGCAGTCGGTGCAGACGGGTACGTCGGCGTTGCCATGCGTCAGCGCGCGTCCGTGCACGCTGCG
>DAIUEK010000278.1:0-3476 GCA_036845165.1 Vicinamibacterales bacterium
TCGTGGCGTACTGCCCGACGATCGCCGGCCCTTCGCGCGCGAGCCAGATCTCGGGCTCGCCGCCGGGGTTGTTGGGGTTCCGGCGATATTGCCACTCCCAGCGCAGGCGGCTGGCGTCGGCGGCGTCCGTCCCGAACACACGGCGATACAGCGCCTCGACGGCGCGGCGGTCGTCCGATCGGTAGCGGTCGACGTCAGGGACTGGCATGTCTAGTGTCCCTCGGTCCCTGGTCCCTTGGTCCGGGGTCCCTTTGTCGATGGTCCCTCGGTCCGGGGTCCCTCGGACTGAGGGACTGAGGGACTGAGGGACTCGCGAGCGTGAGCGAGCACGTATTCCATGTTGCTGATGAAAATGTCGCGGGTCAGCCCGTCTTCGCGGACGGCGTCGGAGACGAATGTCGGCAGACGGCGGATCGTGGCCGTGAGGTGCAGCTCCTCGCGGACGATCGTCAGTCCGGCGGCGGCGATTTGCGAGCGGAGGCTCGACACGGTCACTTTCTCGAGCAGGTCGTCGTGCTTGATTTCGCCGCGCCGCGCGAGCGTGATGAACGAGTTCTCGTTCGCCGGTTCCTTGAGCGCCCAGGCGGCGTGGCGGGCGAGGAACGTGAACGTGGCGAAGGCGATCCGCCTCCCGAGGAGCAGGTGCAGCGGCAGCTGGACCTTCAGACGCGGCAGGTGCGCTCCCGCGAATGAGAGGTACGGCGCGGTCGACAGGTACACACGTCCGCCGCGCGCGAGGACTCTCGCGCATTCGCGCAAATACAGCGGCGCGTCCGCCACGTGCTCGATGACGGCGTGTGACAGCACCAGGTCGAAGGATCCCGCGGCGAACGGGAGCGCCATGCCGTCGGCCAGCGCGAAGTGCAGGTTGGCGAGCCCGCGCTCGCGGGCGAGCCGGGCGCCGGCGTCGCCGAACCGGTTGATCGGATCGATGCCGACCACCTGTCGCGCCTCTTCGGCAAGCGAGAGCGGCATGCCGCCGCCGCCGCAGCCCGCGTCGAGGACGCGCCCGCGCACGGACACGCCTGCGCGCTCCAGGAATGCGATGACCTTCGCGCTGCGGTAGTACTCGAACAGCGCGTAATCGTATTCGGAACGGAAACGCAGGTCGGCGTGCGCCTTGATGGCGCGCTCGTCAATGGCGCGCACGCTTTTCGATCAGGGCGGCGCGGTCGTGGCCGGAAGGCGTTTCCGCGACGTCGAAATTCATGATGATGCGCCACCCGGGGCTGGCGTCGAGTACGTCTTGTATCTGGGATCCCTCGAAGCCGATCCGCGGGTCGGTATACGTCAAAATATATCGCACATCGTCACGGACTTTCCGGTCCGTGTAGTTGCCGAACTCGTGGCCGATGAAGATGGGCCGGATGCGGTTTTCGAGGGAGAGACCGTTGGCGAGCTTGCCCTGGACCAGGGTGCCGGGCGGCAGGCCCCGCCCGAGCGCGCGCGACGCCTCGTAGTTCTTGTACGTCCGGTGCAGGGCCCACTCGCCATACTGCGCCAGGTTCCACCCGACCAGCAGGAGCACCAGCCCGGTCGCCGCCGCCCGACTCCATGTCGTGCGGCTGGCGGCGCTGACCAGGCGCGGCCAGCTTGCGATGACCGCCAGCCCCAGCACGATCCCCCCAGCGGCCGCCAGCCGGACCGCGTGATGCAACACGTGCGCGTGCACCTCGGCGAGAAACGGGAGCCGCGCGACCGGTCCGCTGATGACGTACGCGCTGTAGAGGATTGCGGGCGCAAGGATCAGCAGGTTGCGGCGCGAGACGCGCGCGGTCTCGGCCGGCAACAGGCTGCCGCGGACCAGCACGATGGTGGCGAGCGCGACGAGAGCCGGGATGAGAAACACGAAGCGCCGCTCGTTCCCGACGTCGTGCACGAGCAATTCCACGGAGCCGACGGCGACCCACAGGAACAACAGCCGCTCGCCGTCCGTGGCGCGGCGCCAGCGCGCCAGGATCCCCCACGCGCCGAAGAGCCCGAGGCACAGCACCGCCCACATGCGGCTGAACGTGTCGTGCAGAATCGGGAACCACGTCACCCGGGTCAGCACCGAGGCCAGGTCGTAGGACGGCTTCCGCGTCACCGACATCTGCCAGTTGTAGAACTGGTAATCGCGCCAATGCGGCAGGACGAAGAGCGCCGCCACGACACCAAACGAGAGCGCCAGCCCTGCCAGCGTCCAGAGGGCGGCTGCTCTCTGAGCCCCTCTATCCACTCTCCCGTGGCTTCCGCCTGTAGGCGGAAGATCCAGCGGACGGCTCCGTCCCGCCCCCGCGTTCCACCCTTCCACCAGTCTGATCACGGCCGCCAGGCCCAGCGCACCGATATAGAACGCCGCAGCCGCCTTGGTGAAAAACGCGAGCGTCGCCATCACCGCCGCGAGCGCGCCCCACCGGGGCTGCCATTCCACGCGCGTCGAGCAATACCAGGACGCGACGAGAAAAGAGGCCATCAGCGCCTCCATGATCGCGGCGCGGTTGTACATCACGTACACGTAATTGGTCGCGAGCAGCGCGCCTGCAATCAGCCCCGCACGGTCTCCCGCGACGCGGCGCATGCCCAGTGCGAGCAGGATCACGGACAGGAGCCCCGCGAGCTCGCTGACCAGCCGCGCCTGCCGCACGCCGACACCGAACGCCTTGAACGAGGCGTACTCGAGCGCCGTGAAGACCGGCGCCACGTAGACCGGGTTCCATTCGTCCTGGCGCCACTCGCCGAAGAGCGCCTTGTTGCGCGCATTGTGGACCCACGCCCCTTCGTCGTGCCAGACGACGCCGACGGTGGAGCGCCAGGGGGGATCGGCCGCAGGAAAGAGCCCGCGCAGGACGATCGCCAGGAGCACGATAGCCGTCAGCGTCGCCGCGAACCGTCCTGGCATCATCGGGCGTTGCGCTCCCACGCGTCGAAGCCGTCAATCACTGATACCTGGTGATATCCAGCGCGCAGCCAGCCCCTGAGCGACGGCTGCGACAGGAAAAAGGGGCCGGAGTCCTGCACGTCCGGCGACCAGTCGTGGTGCTGGAGGACGACATATGCCGGCCGGCTGCGTTCGAGATCCGCCCGCAGGCCGGCCACGCCGTAGCGCGGATCCTCGCGGTTGAAGTCGAGGATCACCGGGCGGCTCCAGAAGAACCGCGATGCGCTGCGGCGACTCGCGTAGACGTAGGAACCTGGCGAATAGCCAAAGACGTAGACGGTCTCGTCGGGCGTCGTCTTCGACGCGAGGAACGCGCCGATGTCCATGTTGTCGAGGGCCGAGTACTTGTCGACATCCCGTGCCCCGCCATACCGGGCGAGATGCGTGCGCCGGTCGATGCGGCCGGCGACGTACTGCGTGTCGTGCCAGATGTTGCCCGCGAGCTTCGGAAAGGGATCGCCGCCGACCCGCCACACCCCGACGGCCACCAGCAGCACGATGACCCAGCGCGCCATCTTCGGCAGCGGTTCGAGCGCGAGCGTGGCGCCGACACCGG
>DAIUEK010000279.1:0-3465 GCA_036845165.1 Vicinamibacterales bacterium
CACGGCGTCGACCAGCAGCGACGTGCCCTTGAGCGCCGTGCGCGGCGTGGACACACGGCCGACCTGGATGTCGTGCCCCAATGTTTCCTGTCCGACTCCGACCGTGAACACCGGCAGCGCCTCGGCCTTTGACGCGAGCAACGCGTCGGCGACAGTGGCGTCGGTGGTGTCCGCGCCGTCCGTCACCAGGACGAGGCCGGACACGGGCAGGCCCGCCAGCTCCTGGCGCGCGCTTTCAATCGCGCCCGCGAGCCGCGTCTGCGTTCCGCTGAACGTCAGGTCCGTCGGCGCGCTCACCCGCGCGGTCGACGAGGAGAACCGGAAGGTGCGGACGAGGAACTTGTCCGACAGCGCCTTCATCATCGGGCTGTCGGGGTTGCCGAACGTCTGGCGGACCAGGTCCCCTCGCGTGCCGGCCGCCGCATCCTTCTGCGGGAGCTGCATGCTGCGGGAATCGTCGACGAGCACGCCGACGACGTTCTGCTGGGCGACGGCGGCCTTGACGACGAGGACCGGGCGGAAGATGCAGAACAGGATGATCGCGAGCGCGGCGATGCGCAGCGCGGACAGCACCGCGCGCTCCCGCCAGTGCACGCGCGTGCGCAACACGCGATAGCTGATGAACGCGATCGCGAGGGCGGCGAGGACGACCACCGCGGCTACCGGCGCGCCGGCCGGCGGGGCGAAGCGAAAATCACCCTGACGGAAGACGTGAAGCCGGTACTCGAAGAGGAATTGAAAAAGGGACTCCAGCACGTGCGTTACGGGGTGATTCTACCCTTCTAAGACGTCGGCGGCCCTTGATTAGCTCTGCCACACATTCGTCACAACGACGGTCCCCGTTACGGAGTCAGAAGGCGGATCGGGAGCGCCGTGTCGACCTTTCCAAATGCGCGGACGGCGGCGCCGATCGCGGGGGCGACCGCAATCATGGACGACTCGCCGGCCCCCGCGGACGGGATGTCGCGACGATCGATCAGGAGGGTCTCGACGAGCGGCACGTCCTGGAACCGCGGCACGCGGTACTGCTCCATCGACCCGTTTCGAATCCGCCCGTCGGCGAAGTCGATCGCTTCGAAGAGCGCGCCGCCGAGCCCCTGGATGACCGAGCCCTCGACCTGGTTCCGCAGCCCGTCCGGGTTGACGATCCCGCCGCACTCGAACGCGACGACGATGCGCTCGACTTTGAACGCCGAAGGGCGCCCGGCCGGAGCCTGGCGCAGGGAGACCTCGACGGCGGTCGCCACGTACCCCGCCTTTTCCGTGCCGCACGCGATTCCCAGCGCACGCCCGGCGGCGGACGGCTTGGGCCATCCGATCTTCTGCGCGACGGCCGTGAGGACGGCGCGCATGCGGGGCTCGGATGTCAAGTGCTGCATCCGGAACTCGACGGCGTCCACGCCCAGCGCGCGCGCCATCTGGTCCATGTGCATCTCGCGCGCGTAGTGGTTCGCCGTCGCGGCGAGCGCGCGGTAGGAGCCCTGGCGCAGCGGCGACTTCGTCGTGTGAAAGACCGACGACTTCGAGGCAATGTCGTACGGCGTCTGGAGGCCGGAGGCGCCGGAGTTCCAGTTGTCGAACGCCCACGCCACGATCCGGCCCGCCGCGTCGACGCCGCTCTTGATGTCGATCACGCCGGCCGGGCGGAAATACGCCCACGTGAATTCTTCCGCGCGCGTCCACACGAGCTTGACCGGCCGGTTGGCGGCCTTCGCGAGGCGCGCCGCTTCGATCGCCGCTTCGCCCGTGTGCTTGCCGCCGTACCCGGACCCCATGTCGGGCAGGATCACGCGCACGCGATCCTCCGGAATGCGAAACGCCTCGGCCAGCTCGGTCCGCACGCCGAACGGGCGCTGCGTGCCGGTCCACACCGTCAGCTTGCCGTCCTGCCATTCCGCGACGGCCGCCCGCGGCTCGAGCGGCGTGTGCGCGATGTACGGGATGCGGTACGACGCCTCGAACGTGCGGACGACGCTCGCGGGCATCGACAGCGCCTCGACGGCCGGCGGCGTCGATCCCCGATCGGGATTCTTCTTCAGATAGTCGTAGATCGTGTCTGAGGAGGGCTGTCCCTCCGGCACGCGCCACGTCGCCTGCACGGCGCCGGCGGCGCGGGCCGCCGCGCGTTCGGTTGGCGCGACGACGCCGAGAAAATCGCCGTCGCGGACCACGGTCACGCCCGGCATCGCGCGCGCCCGCGCATCGTCGACACTGACCAGCGTGCCGCCGAAGCCGTCGGGCCGCACGATGCGTCCGTACACCATGTCGGGCCTGACGATGTCCGGGGTGTATTCGTGCCGGCCGGTCACGAAGTCGCGGCCGCCGACCTTCTTGACGGCCGTCCCGCGGATCCGCCACTGCTCCGGCGTGTCCACCGCCGGTG
Source organism: Vicinamibacterales bacterium (assembly GCA_036845165.1). Classification (GTDB taxonomy): domain Bacteria; phylum Acidobacteriota; class Vicinamibacteria; order Vicinamibacterales; family 2-12-FULL-66-21; genus JAICSD01. Next base: position 2,384 of record DAIUEK010000279.1, read on the forward strand.
CGGCGGGAATCGTCCCGGACAGCGCCTGCCCTTTGGTCAGCTCCGCGTACGAGAGCGCGCGCCCGTCGCGGGCGACCACGCGGCCGTCCCGCGCGATGAGCGTCGCGCGATCCACCTGCCAGCGCCCGGCCGCCTGGTCGATGAGCATCTCCCGCGCGGTGGCCGCCGCCTTCGCCAGCTGCGGCGCCATCCGCGGCGTAGTCAGCGATCCGAAGGTGCCCTCGTTGAACGGCGTCTTGTCCGTATCGCCCATGAGCAGCGTGACGGATGCGATCGGCACACGGAGCTCGTCCGCGACCGTCTGCGACAGCGACGTCCGGATGTTCTGTCCGATCTCGACCTTGCCGGTGCAGACGTGCACACCTCCCGATTCGTCGATATGGAGCCACGCGGCGAGATCGGGCGTGTCGGCGCGCCCCTGCGGACGCGCGCGGCCGGACTCCTGCGCGACGACATCGGCGGCGGCGACCATGACGAGCAGGCCGCCGCCGAACAGGCGGATAAAATCGCGGCGTTCCAGCTCGAACGTATAGCGTCGCGCCTCGGACAGCTCGTAGCGTTCGGGCTCGAGGGAAGGCATCGAAGAATGGGAAGGAGTCGAAGGATCCATCTACTTGTCCCCGCTCGCGGTTGGGTTGGTTCGCATGCGCTCGGCGGCGAGGCGCACGGCTTTCACGATCCGCGTGTAGGTCCCGCAGCGGCAGACGCTGCGGTCCATGAGGCGCGCAATGTCCGGCTCGGATGGATTCGGGTTCGTTTTCAGCAGGCCGACCGTCGCCATGATCATTCCGGAGGTGCAGTAGCCGCACTGGAAGGCTTCGGTCTCGAGGAACGCCTGCTGGACCGGGTGGAGGCGGTCCCCCACGGCGAGCGCCTCGATGGTCGTGATGGCTTTGCTGCCGACGCTGCCCACACGCGTCACGCAGGAACGCGCCCCGGCGCCGTCGAGGAGCACGGTGCAGGCGCCGCACTGCCCTTCGCCGCAGCCGTACCGGCTGCCGGTGAGACCGAAATCGTACCGCAGGACGGACAGGAGGTTGTCGCCAGGCTCGGCGTCAACCTCGCGGTCCCGTCCATTTACG
>DAIUEK010000280.1:0-3456 GCA_036845165.1 Vicinamibacterales bacterium
CGACTGCATCGTCGACAGGGACAAGACGTCGATAATCAACGACGCGATCGCGGCGGGCACGTCGCAGTACGGGATGCAGACGTTCGACCAGGCGATCTTCGGCCTCTACTCGGAGGGGATCGTGACGCTCGACGAGTCGCTGCGCTGGGCCACCAACGTGGACGACTTCAAGCTCAAGGTCTCGGGCATCTCGACGACGTCCGACATGGCGCGCGACGACATGGCGGCGAAGCTCGCCCAGCCCGCCGTGAAGCCCGGCGCCGCGCCTGCGGCGAAGCTCCCCGCCAAGCCTGGCGCCCCGGACATTCAGCGTTTCGGCGGGCGATGAGGGCACGTTGGAGACATGCCTGACCGCTCGGCCTATCTCGACGCCCTCCATTTCCTCGGACGCCGCGAGCTGTCGGTGACGCAGCTGCGCGACCGCCTGATCGCGCGCGAGCACGATCGCGAGGAGGTGGAGCGCGCCATCGAACACCTGCTCGAGACACGCGCGCTCGATGATGCCAGGGTGGCGGGCGCGTACGTACGCACGGCGCTGAAGATCAAGGGGCGCGGGCGGCTTCGCATCCAGCGCGAACTGCAGGTGATGGGGATCGCGAAGGAGGTCGCCGCGCCGGCGCTCGCCGAAGCGTTCGGCGAGGTCGACGAACGCACGCTCATCGCGAAGGCGCTCCAGAAGAAGCTGCGCCACGGCCAGAAGATCGCGACACCCGCCGAATACGCGCGGGTATTCGGATACCTGATGCGGCAGGGGTTTTCGCCGGCCACGGTGACCGCCGTCCTGCGCCGCCATCGCCGGAGCGGCGTGCGCGACGACGACTGACGCGCGTCATCAGGACTCGCGCGCCGCAGCCTCAGCACTTTCGGTACAATAGGCGGATGACCTCCCGGGAAATTCGCGGCAGTTTCCTCAAGTACTTCGAGAAGAACGGGCACACGATCGTGCCCAGCGCCTCGCTCGTCCCCACCGACGATCCGACCCTGCTCTTCACGAACGCCGGGATGAACCAGTTCAAGGACTGCTTCCTCGGGAAGGAAAAGCGGCCGTACCGGCGCGCCACGACGTCGCAGACGTGCATGCGCGTCAGCGGCAAGCACAACGATCTGGACAACGTCGGCCCGTCGCTGCGGCACCACACGTTCTTCGAGATGCTCGGCAACTTCTCCTTCGGCGACTATTTCAAGAAAGACGCGATCCCCTTCGCCTGGGAGCTGCTGACGCGGGTCTGGGGGCTCGCGCCCGAGCGCCTCTTCCCGACGATTTTCAAGGGCGAGGCGGGCATCCCGCGCGACGACGAGGCGTTCGCGATCTGGCGGGGTTACGTGGCGGCCGAACGCATCACGGAGCTCGGGCTCGCCGAGAACTTCTGGCAGATGGGGGACACCGGGCCGTGCGGCCGCTGCTCGGAAATCCACTACTTCCGCGGAAACGACGTGCCGTGCGAGCAGGAGCGCGCCGGCAAGACGTGCCTGGGCATCGACTGCGGCTGCGACCGCTTCGTCGAGGTCTGGAACAACGTGTTCATGGAGTTCGACCGCCAGGCGGACGGGACGCTGACGCCCCTGCCGGCGCCGTCGATCGACACGGGTATGGGGCTCGAGCGCATCACGGCGGTCATCCAGGGGAAGATGTCCAACTACGACACGGATTTGTTCACGCCGATCCTGGCGGCGATCGGCGAGCGCTCGGGCAAGACGTATCGCGCGACGCTGGACGATCCGACGGACGTCTCGATGCGGGTCATCGCGGATCATCTCCGCGCGATGACCTTCCTCATCGCGGACGGCGTGGTCCCCTCCAACGAGTGGCGCGGCTACGTGCTCCGCAAGATCATGCGGCGCGCGATGCGCCACGGGAAACAGCTGGGCTTCACCGAGCCGTTCCTGCACGCGCTGGTGGACGTGCTCGTCGCCGAAATGGGGGATGCCTACCCGGAGCTCCGCCGCAACCGCGACACCGTCGTCCAACTGGTGCGCAGTGAAGAAGACCGGTTCGATGCCGTCCTGACGGCGGGTCTCCCCCGCCTCGAAGAAGCGCTCGATCGCGCGGCCGCGGGTTCCGGCGTGCTCCCCGGCGAGGACGCCTTCCGCCTGTACGATTCGCTCGGCGTGCCGTTCGACTTCATGGACGACATCGCGGGCCAGCGCGGCCTGACGATCGACCGCGCGGGCTACGAACAGGCCATGGAAGGCCAGCGGGAGCGCGCGCGCGCGGGCAGTTCGTTCGAGACGAAGAAGACGCAGGAGTTTGCGTTCACGTCCGACGAAGGGCGGGCGGCGGCCATTACTCCCGGCGATCAGTTCGAGGGCTACTCCCGCACATCGGTCACGGGGATCCCTGTCATCGCGGTGTTCGACGCCGAACGGCGGCAGACGAGGGAGCTGCAAGACGGGCAGAGTGGATTCGTCGTTCTCGAGCGGACGCCGTTCTATCTCGAGTCGGGCGGCCAGGTCTCCGACAGCGGCGTGATCGCGAACGAGGCAAGCGGGGCGTCCGCGCAGGTGACGGGACTCGTCCGGCTGGCGGCCGGCGCCCCTCGCGCGCACCGCGTCACGGTCGCCGGCGGCTCCCTCAAGCCGCGCGACATCGTCACCGCGGCCGTGAACGACGACATCCGCGATGCCACGCGCCGCAATCACACCGCGACGCACCTGCTGCACGCGGCGCTGCGGCAGGTGCTCGGCACGCACGTGAAGCAGGCAGGGTCCTTCGTGTCACCCGACCGGCTGCGGTTCGACTTCCAGCACTTTGCGGCGATGACCCGCGAGCAGCTCGAGCGGATCGAGCGCATCGTGAACGAGCAGATCTGCCAGAACACCCCGGTCCAGACGGAAGTTCGATCGACAGAAGACGCGATGGCCTCCGGCGCGATGGCGCTGTTCGGCGAGAAGTACGGCGACCGCGTGCGCGTCGTGTCGATCGGCGACGGATCCTTCAGCAAGGAACTGTGCGGCGGCACCCACGTGCGCGCGACCGGCGACATCGGATGCTTCCTCGTCACGCAGGAAGGCGGCGTGGCGGCGGGCGTGCGGCGAATCGAGGCGCTGACGGGCGCGGGTGCGGTGGCGTGGCACCAGCAGCAGCGCCACGCGCTCCACAGCGTGGTGAGCGCGTTGAACACGACGCCGGAGCAGAGCGTCGAGATCGTCCAGCGCCTGCAGGCCGATGCGAAGCGGCTGGCGCGCGAAGTCGACCAGCTGAAGATGAAAGCCGCGCTCGGCGGCGGCGGGCGCGCGGACTCGGGCGGCCAGGACGACACGCGCGACGTGAAAGGCGTGAAGGTGATCGCGCGCCGCGTGAGCGGCCTCGAGAAGGGGGCGCTGCGCGGGCTGTCGGACTCGCTCCGCGACCGCCTCGGCAGCGGCATCATCGTCATCGCGTCGGAGCACGACGGCAAGGTCGCGCTCGTCGTGTCGGTGACGAAGGACCTGACGTCACGGATCCAGGCGGGCCGG
>DAIUEK010000281.1:0-3427 GCA_036845165.1 Vicinamibacterales bacterium
CGAGGTCAGATCGCAGCGCTTAATCAGCCGCGGGAACATCCAGTTCCATCCTTAGTCAGCGGCATGCTGAAGTAAATTTCACGGAGGCGCGGCTTAGTGTCGCGCCTCCGGGCACTCAGGACTCGTGTAGGCAACGGCCGAGCTGGCGCTGGCGCGGCGATTGCGAACACGTGCCTCGACGCGGGCATACACCCGCGCAGGTGAGGTGTTTTTGAGGAAGACCAGCCGCTTTGTCGGCGCCATCATACTGTTTTCAGCCTTCTCGCTCGCCATTCCGGCCGCGGACGCGCTGGCGGGCCAGGGACGCGGCGGCGGACAGGCCAAGAAGGCCGACAAGGCAGACAAGGCCGACAAGGACAAGGCCGACAAGAAAAACGGCAAGCCCGAGGCGATCGTCGTCGACCGCGACGGACACATACGCGTGATTCGTGAGTACGCCCGTGGCGGGTCACTTCCGCCGGGGCTGGCGAAGCGCGAATCGCTGCCGCCGGGGCTGCGCAAACAACTGCGCGAGCGCGGCGCGCTGCCGCCGGGACTGCAGAGGCGCCTGGTGCCGGTGCCCGCGTACCTCGTGACGCGGCTCCCGCCCGTTCCCCCGTACTACCGGCGCTATTTCGCCGGAGACGATCTGATCGTCATCGATACGCGGACCCACCGGATCGCGGTGATCATCCTCGACGTGTGGCGCTAGTGTCCCGTCTTTAGCGTTCGACTGCCGCTCGCCAGAACTGCAGCGTCTGCGGCGTAATCCGGCCGGCGCGGGGACCGCTCGCCACATCGGCCGTGAGGCAGCGCTGCAGCCCCCGCGCCTCATCGGGGAGACCGAGCGCGGACAGACTGCCCATGATCCGCGTCAACCGCAGGTGATTGTGATTGCCGGGGCGCAGCCAGGTTGCCGAGCGCGCAGCGAACCGCGACTCGTCGATCTGAATGCGCACGTCGCCGTCCGCGGTCACGACGCGGCGCAGTCCGTAAAACGCCAGCATCCGGTCGAGCGCGGCTCGCAACCCGTCGCGCAGGGATCGGTCCTCTACGAACGCGCCCACCGTTATGGCGGTGACGAGCGGAGCCGACGGATTCACGCCGCTCGGTTGGGTCAGCGGAAAGACCCACTGGATGTAATCGTGGACCGCCTCCAGCTCTGCATCCGGCCATGCAAGAATCTCCGCGAGGGTGCGGCCGGCGGCGTCCCGGCCACCGGAATAGAACGCGACGATGGGATCGGATCCTGGCGGCGACATCACGCGTCTACCTGAGTATGCAGAAAGAGGACCGCATACTTCTCTTCTAGAATAGGGTTATGACCACACACGTCTCACGCCGACAGCTGGGCTTGAACGGACCGTCAGTTTCCGCCATCGGCCTCGGCTGCATGGGGATGTCCGAATTCTACGGCGCGGCGGACGAGGCGCGCTCGATCGCCACGATTCATCGCGCGCTGGATCTCGGGGTCAACTTTCTCGACACGGCCGACATGTACGGTCCGTTCACCAACGAACGGCTCGTGGGCCGCGCGATCCGGGACAGGCGCGCCGAGGTGGTGCTCGCGACGAAATTCGGCAACATGCGGTCCGAGGACGGCGCGTTTCTCGGCATCAGCGGCCGGCCCGACTACGTGCGCCAGGCGTGTGACGCGTCGCTGCAGCGGCTCGGCCTGGACGTGATCGATCTGTATTACCAGCATCGTGTCGACGAGAAGACGCCGATCGAAGACACCGTCGGCGCGATGGCGGATCTCGTCGCTGCCGGGAAGGTCCGCTATCTCGGACTCTCCGAAGCGGCGCCGGAGACGATCCGTCGCGCGCACGCCGTGCACCCGATCACCGCGCTCCAGACGGAATACTCGCTGTGGTCGCGGGATCCGGAAGCGGGGCTCCTCGACGCGTGCCGCGCGCTCGGCATCGGCTTCGTCGCCTACAGCCCGCTTGGCCGCGGATTTCTCACCGGCCGGTTCCGCTCTCTCGACGATCTCGCCCCAGACGACTGGCGGCGCAACAATCCACGCTTCCAGGGCGACAACTTCCAGAAGAACCTGGATCTCGTCGCGCGCGTCGAGGCGCTCGCCCGCACCAGGGGCTGCACCTCCGCGCAACTCGCCATTGCCTGGCTCCTCTCGCGCGGCCGCGACATCGTCCCGATTCCCGGCTCGACGCGGCCGGAGCGCGTGGCGGAGAACGCCGCCGCGGTGGACATCACACTTTCCGCCGGCGAGATCGCCGCACTGGACGCTGTGGGCGTCACGGTCGCGGGCGAGCGATACCCCGAAGGCGGGATGCGGACGTTGAATCGGTAGCGAGGCACCGTGGGCGCATTCACGAGAGACGCTCGCGTCGGGGCGCTGATCCGGCACACGGATTGCTGAAACGTCAGGCTGGCAATGCCTGACGCCTCGAAACCCCTTGGTTTCTGGATTACGTTCGCCGGCTGTGTCCTTGTCGTCGCCGTCCTGTATTGGGCGCAGGCGATCCTGGTCCCCGTCTGCCTCGCCGTTCTCCTGACCTTTGTGCTCACGCCGCCCGTCGTCTGGCTCCAGCGCCGGATCGGCAGGGTCGCGGCGGTCCTGACCATCACCACGCTGGTCTTCACCTTCCTTGGCCTGGCCGGGTGGGGCGTGGTCCGGCAGATGTCCACCCTGAGCACCGACATCCCCACCTATCGCGCGAACATCCGCGCCAAGGTGCGCGACGTGCAGGGGGCGCGCAGCAACGGTTCCGTCGAGAAGTTCGAGAAGGCGATCAAGGAACTCCAGGGAGACATCGGCACACCGGATCCCGGGGCCGGAACCATCCTGAAGCCGCTCGTCGTGACGTCGGGCCAGATCGCGGGCTTCTCCGCGATCGGCTGGCTGGGGCCGCTGATGGAACCGCTCGGCACCGCCGCGTTCGTCCTCGTCCTCGTGCTCTTCATGCTGCTGGAGCGCGAAGAACTGCGCGATCGACTGCTCGGCCTCGTGGGCCACGGGCACCTCGCCATCACGACGAAGGCGCTCGACGAAGCGGGCAGCCGCGTCAGCCGCCAGCTCCTGTTGCAGACCGTCGTGAACCTGATCTACGGCGCGCTGGCCGCCGGAGCCCTGTGGCTGTTCGGTGTGCCCTATCCGCTCTTCTGGGGCGCCATCGGCGGCGCGCTGCGCTTCATCCCTTACCTGGGACCGATCTCCGCCGCCGCCGGACCTATCATCATCGCCTTCGCGGCGCTTCCCGGATGGACGCGGCCGCTCGAGGTCGCGGGCTTCTACTGCGCGCTCGAGTTGTTCACCAATTTCGTGCTCGAGACGATGCTGTATGCGGGAGCGGCGGGGGTGTCGCAGGTGGCGCTCATCATCTCCGTCGCGTGCTGGACGTGGTTGTGGGGCCCGCTCGGACTGCTGATGGCGACGCCGCTGACCGTGTGCCTCGTCGTGATGGGCAAGCACGTGCCGGGGCTC
>DAIUEK010000282.1:0-3421 GCA_036845165.1 Vicinamibacterales bacterium
CAGTTGGAGGCCGCTGGTCGAGGGGCACTTCCAACTGCGAACTGCGAACTGCGAACTGCTAACTCTTCTTGAGCGTCTGCATGTACGCGATGATCGACTCCAGGTCGTCCTTCGGGAGTTTCGTGTAGGACGCCATGGCGGGTTTGCGGGTCGACTTCGTCTTTTCCGCCATCACATTCGGGCTGAGCATCCACTGGCGAATCTCTTCCGCCTTGAGCTTCGTGCCGACACCATCCAGCGGGCCCTTCTTGTTTCCCGCGTCGCCGATCGAGTGGCACATCGCGCACTTCTGCGTCGTGTAGAGCTGCTTGCCCTTTTCCGCTGAGCCGCCCTGCGCGGCCAGCGCCTGCGCGCCGGCGGCCAGCGTGACGCCGAACGCGACCGTGAACAGGACTCTTGACAGTTTTCGCATCTGTTCCTCCATCAATCTACTGACTACTTCCCATTCGCCATCGACCCCAGGAACTCGGCGTTGCTCTTCGTCTTGCCCATCTTCGAGAGCAGGAGCTCCATGCCTTCGACGGGGGAGAGCGGCGTGAGCACCTTGCGGAGCACCCATACGCGGTTGAGATCTTCTTTCACGATGAGCAGCTCTTCCTTGCGGGTGCCGCTCTTCTGGATGTCGATCGCGGGGAACACGCGGCGATCCGCGAGCTTCCGGTCGAGGTGGATTTCGAGGTTGCCGGTCCCCTTGAACTCCTCGAAGATCACTTCGTCCATGCGCGAGCCGGTATCGATCAGCGCGGTCGCGATGATCGTCATAGACCCCCCCTGCTCGATGTTGCGCGCGGCGCCGAAGAAGCGCTTGGGCCGTTGCAGGGCGTTGCTGTCCACGCCGCCCGACAGGACCTTGCCCGACGCCGGCACGATCGTGTTGTAGGCGCGCGCGAGGCGCGTGATCGAGTCGAGCAGGATCACGACGTCCTTGCCGTGCTCGACGAGGCGCTTCGCCTTCTCGATGACCATCTCCGCCACCTGCACGTGGCGCTGCGCGGGCTCGTCGAAGGTCGACGAGATCACCTCTCCCTTGACTGACCGCTGCATGTCCGTGACTTCTTCCGGCCGCTCGTCGATGAGCAGGACGATGAGGTAGACCTCGGGGTGGTTGGCCGTGATGCTGTTCGCGATGTTCTGCAGCAGCATCGTCTTGCCGGTGCGCGGCGGCGCGACGATGAGGCCGCGCTGCCCCTTGCCGATCGGGACCATCAGGTCCATGACCCGTGCGGAGAGGTTGTCCGACGCGGTCTCCAGCTTCAGGCGCTCCTGCGGATAGAGCGGCGTCAGGTTCTCGAAGAACACGCGATCGCGGATGCGATCGGGCGGCTCGAAGTTGACCGCCTCGACCTTGATCAGCGCGAAGTACCGTTCGCCTTCCTTCGGCTGGCGGATCTGGCCGCTGACCGTGTCGCCGGTCTGCAGGTCGAACTTGCGAATCTGTGAGGGGGAGACGTAGATGTCGTCGGGACCGGGCAGGTAGTTGTAGTTCGGGGCGCGGAGGAAACCGAAGCCGTCCGGCAGCGTTTCGAGCACCCCTTCCGAAAAGAGGTTGCCGCTCTTCTCGGCGCGGCAGCGGAGGATCTGGAAGATCAGCTCCTGCTTCCGCATCCCGGTGGCGCCGGGCACGTCCAGCGACTTCCCCACTTTGGTCAACTCCCCGATGGACATCTCCTTAAGGGTGGCGAGGTCGACTTTTGTTTCCTGGGGAGATGCCGCCGTTGCCGCCGGCGCCGCTACCGCCTGCTCAGTCTTGCTATCAGTGTCCACAGATCGTCCAGTCCTTCGCCGCTCGTTGCCGAGATGGGCAGCGGGGCCATTCCGAGTTGCCGTTCGAGTTCCCTCAGGTTCTTCACGCGCTCGTTGCGTGAAAGCTTGTCGATTTTCGTCGCGATGACCGCCCGGGCAGGTCCAGTAAGGCCCAGCCCCGAGAGCCATTTCGCCGCATCGAGATCCGCGTCGAGTCCCGGGTGCCGGGCATCGACGAGATGGAGGACGCCCGCGATTGCGTGGTCGCCTCCGAAGTAGGCATCCGCGATCCGGGTCAGCTCGACGACCGACGCGTGGCCGCCCCTCGCGTAGCCGTAGCCCGGCAGGTCCGCGAAGTAGAAGCTCCAGCGCCCGGGTCCGCCCGGCCCCCCCTCGACGGCCACCTTGTACAGGTTGGCGAGCCGTGTCTTGCCGGGCGCCGCGCTCGTGCGCGCCACCTGGACGCGCGTCAGCACGTTGAGGAGCGTCGACTTGCCGACGTTGGATCGCCCAACTAAAGCCACGTGCGGAATCCCGTCATGGGGGATGCCCCGAGCGTCCGTGGCACTGGTGACGAAACGGGCGTCTATGACTTTCAAGCAGGCTTTAGGCCTTGGGCTTTGGGCTTTAGGGGCCTCAGGCCCAACGCCTGCCTACAGCCCAAAGCCTACAGCCCAAAGCCTACCTAGTGCGACATCGCCGTCTGATCACCCGCGATGTCGCTCGGCGGCGGCACGGGAATTCCGGCCAGCGGCTCGACGAGCGCAATCTTGAGCACTTCGTCCATCGACTCCACCATGTAGACGTTCAGGGCATCGAGGACGTTCTTCGGGATGTCCGCCAGGTCCTTCTCGTTCTCCCGCGGGACGATGATGGTCGTCAGCCCGGAGCGGTGCGCCGCGAGGATCTTTTCCTTGAGGCCGCCGATCGGCAGGACCTTGCCGCGGAGCGTGATTTCCCCCGTCATCGCGACGTCCTTGCGGATGGGCGACCGGCAGAGCGCCGACACCAGCGCGGTCGCGAGCGTGATGCCGGCCGACGGGCCGTCCTTCGGGATCGCCCCTTCGGGAATGTGGATGTGCACGTCGGTCGTGCGGTTGAAGTTCTTCGGGATGTGGTACTCGTCCGCCTTCGACCGGACGTAGCTCATCGCCGCCTGCGCCGACTCCTGCATGACGTCGCCGAGCTTGCCGGTCAGCATCAGCTTGCCCTTGCCGGGCATCAGCGTCGCTTCGATCGTCAGGATCTCGCCGCCGACTTCGGTCCACGCGAGGCCGGTCGCGACGCCGATTTCGTTCTTCTCTTCCGCCATCGACGGCCGGAACCGCGGGACGCCGAGGTATTCGGTCACCTTGGCGGCCGTGATTTCCATGCTGAAGCCCTTGCCTTCGACGACGACCTTGCGGGCCACCTTGCGGCAGATGGACGAGATCTCGCGCTCGAGGTTGCGGACGCCCGCCTCGCGCGTGTAGCGCTGGATGATCGTCGAGAACGCCTCGTCGAGGAACACGATGTTGTCCTTCGTGAGGCCCGTCCCCTCGACCGCCTTCGGCGCGAGGAACTTCTTGGCGATCTCGACTTTCTCCTGCTCGGTGTAGCCGGCGAGCTGGAGCGTTTCCATGCGGTCGCGCAGCGCCTGCGGAATCGTGTGCAGCACGTTCGCCGTGCAGATGAACAT